>JAKSPG010000144.1 GCA_024405075.1 Elusimicrobiaceae bacterium
CTGTAACCGTCTGCATGGAATAACGGTCCCACATAACGCCGTCTTTGGAAACTTCCAACTCCGTCGGATTCTTCGCATGGTCTACCCGCACTAACACGCCGCGCTCTTGCAAGGTCTCTTGCAACTTCGGTCTACCGGTTTGTACCTGCTGCCACATCGCGGCATACTGGCCAGACAGAGCATGACCTCTACTGGCATTTAAGCTAATCCAGTGGCTGTTAGGAATATCCAAAATAAATACGTCTTTTGGGTGAAAACCATCGCCCTCTTCCGCCAGGACAAAAAAGCCGGACGTGTTTTTCGCGCCGTTTTCCGTCAATACTTTTTCTACAGCCGTGATAGCGTCTACCCCGTCTGTTACCGGTACGTCCAACAGTTCCACGGCTTGTTTAAAACTCGGTACAAAATATCCGTTGAAAGAACGTTCGGACGCAAACGCACGCCCCAACCAAGTATTCCAATACTCCGGCGAGATTTGCGCCTCATCCGCATATTGCCGAAACTGTGTCCCGAAGTTATTAAAATACCCGGGCAAAGTAGCTTGCGTCACTTTATCAGCCAGCCCCGCCGGCATAGCAATCCGGGAAGAAATCAACGGAACGGTCCCTTTTAGAGGCACAGGCGCCTTAATACCTCGCCCCAACTTCCGGCCGGTCTGCAACGCTTGCAACCCTATTTGCGCATCAGAAGCTACTTTTAGATACCGCCCCCACCGCGAGGCCGCTTCAATTGCAGAAAGCCCCTCACGGCCTTGGGCCTGCGCAGACAACGCCAGCGCCATGAGCCCCAGCAAAAATAAACTTTTTTTAAACATAGTGCGAATGCACCTCCCATAAGATGTTTAATATGTCTTCCACTAATTGTTTTACAAAAAAAAAAACGGAAAAGACAAGGACCAAAGGACCTAGTTTACAAGTAGGCCCTTAATACCCTGCAGCCACACACGCCCCCTCATAAAAGGTAATACCCCAGGCAGAAAGGGGTCCCAGGCTTCGCGCCCGCCCCCGTCCAGGGGATTGACAAATCAAAAAAAAAAACAATAATAAAGTGTCAGCCATTTTTTCAAATAGGAGAAAAAAACATGAAAAACAAGCAAGCGTTCACACTTATTGAACTACTCGTCGTTGTACTTATCATCGGTATTTTGGCAGTGGTGGCGCTGCCGCAGTACCAAGTAGCGGTACTGAAAAGCCGGTTAGCCACCACCATGTCCGGCGTAAAAACCCTTGCTAATGCGGCCGAATTATATTATCTGGCCAACGGGCAATATCCCAACGATACGGTAGAAGAATTGGATATTTCCGAATTTTCCGGCTGTAACACGAGAGTGGAAGGAAACATAACTTGCGAAACAATTAAATACAATCTAAACAGCGGGCCGAATTATACAGCCTCGGCCGATAACGTACTCGGGCAAGTGCGCATCAACGGAGTTTGGCGAGTCTCTTACGTGCAATATCTAGATCATCCGTCGCGACAAGAGGAATTAGCAGGCCAACGCCGTTGTAACGCGCTTGATGATTCCGCACTTTCCCACAAAGTCTGTAAATCGCTGGGAGGCACCCTCATAGCCGGCACAAAGTATCAACTCCCATAGTAAATCCGCAAATCTCCTGAGCAGAAGATGATATGATTTTTCAAATTCGCTTTTAGTTTGCGGGGCTAGTTGCCCGGGACGAATATGTTTTCAAATTTGAGATGATTCGCCCTTGCTAGTTGAGCGTGGCGTACGTCCTGCGGACGGTGCAAAGCACCGCAAGTACGCGAGCGAAAGGCGAGAGCGAAGGGCTCAAATTTGGAAACCTAAAACACCCTCAAGGAAATTTCCTTGAGGGTGTTTTCAGCGCGGTCTAAACGAATTTATTTGGCTTGGGATACGGCTACGGCTAACGCCACCGTCGCACCAACCATCGGGTTGTTCCCCATGCCGATCAGTCCCATCATTTCCACGTGAGCCGGAACGGAAGACGAACCCGCAAATTGCGCGTCGCTGTGCATGCGGCCCATGGTGTCGGTCATACCGTAAGAGGCAGGGCCGGCGGCCATATTGTCCGGGTGCAAGGTACGGCCCGTACCGCCGCCGGACGCCACGGAGAAATATTTTTTGCCGTTTTCGGTCGCCCATTTTTTGTACGTACCGGCTACCGGGTGTTGGAAGCGGGTCGGGTTGGTGGAGTTACCGGTAATAGAAACGTCCACGCCTTCGTGTCGCATAATGGCTACGCCTTCGTTGACGTCATCGGCACCATAACATTTTACTTTGGCACGGTCGCCGTCGGAAAATGCTTTTTCGCTGACGATTTTGAGCTCGCCCGTTTTGTAGTTATATTCCGTTTCCACGGCGGTAAAACCGTTAATGCGGGAGATAATGTACGCCGCATCTTTACCTAAACCGTTTAAAATAACGCGCAAGGGCTCTTTGCGTACTTTGTTAGCGGTGCGGGCGATACCGATAGCGCCTTCAGCCGCGGCAAAACTTTCGTGTCCGGCTAAAAAGCAGAAGCATTTGGTTTCTTCGCGAAGCAACATCGCGCCCAAATTCCCGTGGCCCAGGCCCACCGCACGTTGGTCGGCTACCGAGCCGGGAATGCAGAAACTTTGCAGCCCCACGCCGATTTGTTCGGCGGCTTCGGCGGCGGTTTTTACACCTTTTTTAAATGCAATGGCAGCGCCGACGGTATACGCCCAGACGGCGTTTTCAAACGCAATGGGTTGAATGCCTTTTACAATGGCTTCCACATCTACGCCTTTTTTGGTGCAGATTTCTTTGGCTTCTTCTAAAGATTTAATGCCATTTTCTTTCAAAACAGCGTTAATTTTATCAATTCTTCTTTCGTATCCTTCAAAAGTAATCATATTTTTGTTCTCCTGGGCTTATTCTTTGCGCGGGTCAATGACTTTAACCGCCTCGTCAAAGCGGCCGTATTTGCTGATGTTTTTCTCATAGGCCGTTTTGGGATCTTCGCCTTTTTTAATTGCATCCATCATCTTGCCCAAGTTGACAAACTGGTAGCCGATAATTTCGTCGTTTTTATCCAAGCCGATTTTTAGCACGTACCCTTCGGCCATTTCCAAATAGCGGGGGCCTTTGGCTTCGGTCCCGTACATGGTGCCGATTTGGCTGCGGTGGCCTTTACCCAAATCTTCCAAGCCCGCTCCGATAGCAAGTCCGTCGTCGGAAAACGCACTTTGCGTGCGGCCGTAGACAATTTGCAAGAAAAGTTCGCGCATAGCGGTATTGATAGCGTCGCAAACGAGGTCGGAATTTAACGCTTCCAAAATGGTTTTGCCGGGCAGAATTTCCGCCGCCATAGCAGCCGAGTGGGTCATGCCGGAGCAGCCCAAGGTTTCTACGAGGGCCTCTTTAATTACACCGTTTTTGACGTTTAACGAAAGTTTACACGCACCTTGTTGCGGGGCGCACCAGCCGATGCCGTGGGTAAAACCGCTCACGTCGGAGATTTGTTTGGATTTGACCCATTTTCCTTCTTCGGGAATCGGGGCCGGATCATGCTTAGCGCCTTTGCAAACGCAGCACATTTTTTGTACTTCTGTGGTACATTTTTCGCAGCTCATGAAGTTCTCCTAATTAAAATAAGTATATCGTGTATATTTTAGCAAATTAAAAAAAAAAAAAAATACCCTTGTTATTGCCCGCTAATTACA
>JAKSPG010000145.1 GCA_024405075.1 Elusimicrobiaceae bacterium
GGAATTATCATCTTCTTCCTCAATATATTCTACGCTTGCGAACCACGAGCCTGCCACATTGTTTAGCTCCAGCTTGTGTACGCGCGCCCGTGCCAGCCCTTGCAAGAAAATTTTCATAGAGCCGTCAGGCATTTTCAAATTTTGTGTAATTTGCGCCACCACGCCGAAGTGGTAAATGTCTTGTTCGCGCGGATCATCAATTTCGGCATCTTTTTGAGAGATAGCCAAAATATATTTTTCCGGTGTATTTAATGCTAATTCTACAGCCGCAACAGATTTAGCCCGGTCCACCGACAAAGGCAAACTCATTCCCGGAAACATCACTACATCGCGTATGGCGACCGCCGGAACGACCGTGGGCAGTGAAAGGGTTGTTTTCTTGATTTCTTCCATAAAAATTTCTCCTAAATTCGGGTTCTTGCAAAGACGATTTTCCCCCCGTCTTTGCGTATAGGTATATTGTAACAAATTGCGGCAAAATTAGCAAGCATTTTGAAAGATTGCTAGTTTTAATATCACGGCCAATAATCTTCCGCGCTCCGTCAACGCAATGTAGTACAATAAAAATAAATAGAGAGCGTAAGAGGTATTATTTATGGACATTTACCAAGCAATTACAAAACGCAAAACCAATCGCGATTGGCAAAATAAAGATATACCGGTAGGCGTAATTAAAAAAATCATTGAAGCCGGGCTCAAGGCCCCCACTCACAATCATTTACGGGAGTGGGAATTTATCCTTTTACACACACCGGAAGAAAAAGCCAAAGCCCTTCAATTTACCAAAGAGGCGGTTGAACAATTTATGCGGGAAAATCCTTTTGATTCTATGCCGGATCAAACCATCCAACTCAGCATGTACAAATATGCCTTGCCACGTCAATATTCCATGCTATTTAACGCGCCATATGTAATTATTCCGCTATTTAAGACATCCAGCCTGCGGGCGGAATCGGTGGATCAATTAAATAGTTTCGCTTCTATCTGGTGTGTGATTGAAAACATCTTTTTGGCCGCTACGGCCGAAGGGCTAGGCTATTCACTCAGCATTCCCGTCGGGGAAGAAGGGAAAAAAGTTTGCCAAGTGTTGGGCGTTCCGAAAGCATATATGATGCCTGCTTACATTGGAATCGGCTACCCGGATAAGAACGCACCCGATATGGTACAATATGCTTTTACAGCAGACGAGAAAATCCATTTTGGACAATGGTAGAACAATGGTAGAATAAAACAAAACCGCCTCTAACAAATAGGGGCGGTTTTTTTAATATTGTAGTACAAGAAACGTTATTTTTTTAGTTCCAACACTTCGTCAATAAGGCCGTATTCTTTGGCTTCTTGCGCAGACATATAGTAGTTGCGCTCGCTGTCCTGACGGATTTTTTCTTTATCCTGTCCGGTGTGTTTGGCCAAAATATCCAACAAGTGTTCTTTATTATCACGTAGTTCGCGCGCTTCAATTTCAATATCCGTTACTTGGCCGGAGATACCACCTCCCCAAATAAGCGGCTGGTGAATCATAATCCGCGCGTGCGGCAAGGCATAGCGTTTGCCTTTGGAGCCCGCTGCCAACAATACAGCACCAAAGCTCATCGCCTGACCCATACAAATGGTGGTAATGGGAGCTTTAATAAATTGCATGGTATCGTAAATTGCCAGTCCGGCCGTTACCAGGCCGCCGGGGGAGTTAATATAAAGGTTAATTTCCCGGCTGGAATCATCCGCATCCAAATACAAAAGCTGGGCAATAATCATGTTGGCGCTGGCGGTGTCCACTTCGCCTTCGCGGCCGCCTACAAAAATAATACGGTCCTTAAGCAGACGGGAAAAAATATCATAACCGACGTTCTTTTCAATAATGGTAGGTATAATCATACGGTAATATTGTAGTATATTTTGTTCCACAAGGCCCAGTTTTTTTATAGGTCCTTTTTAGGCAGGGACCTAGGTCAAAAGACTCATGTTTTTTGCACACTATATCCGTATACTAAAAGTATAAATATTACTTAAAAACGGGAGGCCGTATGAAACTCAAAAAGTTGTTGTGCACGTTGGTAGCTGTAATTGCGACGAGTGTAGCCTTTGCAGGCAACACGTCCAACTTGAAGTACCTAATCAATCAGACTTTTTTACAGTTAGAAAGATTGGAAGAAGTCCAAGAAGTATCCGCGGAAGAGCAAGTTTTGGTAGATGCCGCTACTGCTTTGCGCGCGGGACTGCTTAATTATGAAGCCAAACTTACTGCCGGTGAACAATTAACTGAGAAAAATGCTGAAATGGACCGCTTGTTTGGGCAATTACCCGCTATCTTCAACCAAATCAACCAAGAAAGTGAAGAACAATTGACCGCCACTGTTACCAAAGCCATGGAAGATTTCTTGCCTGTACTTAACCAGCTGACCAATGCCACGTTAGCTAACCAAACCAGCATTGGTGCCGGTCAAGTGAACAGTGATGTAGCTAACGCACTGATGGGGATGTTCTGCTAGCTCAAATTGGTAGATGAAGCAGATACGAACGGGCTGACCAATACCGCTTACGAATTCATCCAAATAGATTTAGCTACCACCTTGCAGTCCTTGATGGGCGGCATGGAATAATCCTAACGAACCTTTATCAAAAACACCCCGGTAAATGCCGGGGTGTTTTGCGTTATAAAAAAATTTCAGGTGCGTTACTGACTGTCGGCCCAGCGCCAAAAAGCATCTTCAAAATTAGCCATGGAATTGTAGCGATACGCCCGCCCCAAGGCCCTTTCCACTGAGTACGGTTCGTACACAGTTTTACCGCGGGAATCTTTAACTAAAAACCCGGTAGAAGGATTGCGCACGGGTTCCCCCTCGGCAATCAGGCGGGTAAACTGTTCAAACTGCATGCGGTTGGAAGGAGATTCTCCCCCCGTTGGGTTAAGCAGAAACCGCACCATGGCGTACGCCTGGAAATACCAATCCTGCACCCGGTTCTGCCCTTCGGCGGCGGGAAGTGAATTTTCTTGCGTAAACTGCTCAAACGGAAGCAAGAAAATCGGCTTGCCTTTTCGTTTGGAACGGCGGAGCGACCCACCAGCAGTCCCAAACATCATCGGCGAGCCGAATGTCGCACGTGCTTGAGAAGGATCGCGCTGGAAGTTAAGTGTTTTCAAATCCCGGGCCCACTCGCCACCGCGGCGGCTGTGTGCTTGATCTTCCAACAAAACGGCTAATCCCTCGTCCAGCCAGGTAGGTGTCATGATACGGCCCGTTTTGTATTTATCAAAAAATTGCTGAGTGAAAATGTGCGTCAATTCGTGCGTGAATACTTCTTTTAGTTCACGTGTTTTACCCGGCTCGTCATATACGACGATTTCGCCGCGGGTCGGATATGCCACCGCGCGCGACCAGGCCTTAGCATCCGGCTCATAGCGCAGGTAGGAATCGTGGTCTTGATAAATGAACACACGCACCCGGCCGGACATCATCCACGGAATAAACCGTCGTAGCGTTTGGTAAGACGCTTCAAAATTCATGGCCATATGGGACGAAGGCACCGCAGACGAACGCTTCTGGGGGTAGATATCAAAATGGTTACTCTTGGAAAACAACCACGTTACCCCCGGGCGGAAAGCGTTGGGATTAAATTTTTTATTCGGTACCGGCACTTG
>JAKSPG010000146.1 GCA_024405075.1 Elusimicrobiaceae bacterium
AAAAACATCTATTAAAATATTTTCACAAACTGATAAATTTAAAATATCATTATTATTTGGATTAATTAATTCATAATCAACTTGCGTTGAAATTGTATCATTTCTTTTAGTATCAATTTTAAAAACAATTAAAGAATCATTTATATTATTTACTTTTTTAAGAATGTCTTCACATTCATTTAAATTTATAATTGAAATATCGTTTTTTGATTCTAAAAAGTCCTTCCGGTTTATTTCGCTAGCGCGACTAAACCCGGGAGTTCCTTTTTAAAAAAATTCTGCCCTGCTAAACAACGCAGGGCAGGTTTGTGTCATACGACAAGTTTTCTAAAAAGAACTTGCCGGGTTTATTTCGCTAACGCGACTAAACCCGGTAGTTCCTTCCCTTCCACAAACTCCATGCTCGCACCGCCGCCGGTGGACACGTGCGAAAATTCTTTCGCGCTGATTTTGCCTTTTTTCAGTACGTTTACGCTGTCACCGCCGCCGATGATAGAAATTGCACCGTTTTTGGTGGCTTCAATCATCGCGTTGGCAATAGCAAAACTGCCTTTGGCAAAGTTCGGGAATTCAAATACGCCCATCGGGCCGTTCCAGAAAATCGTTTTGCACTTTAAGAGTTCGTCTGCAAATAATTTTTCGGTTTTTGGGCCGATGTCCATGGCTTCCATGTCTGCCGGGATAACGTCCACTTCCGTAGCGGTGGCCGTTTCAGAAAATTCTTTGGCGACGCGGAAATCTATCGGCATGAGCATTTTAACGCCTTTGTCCGCAGCTTTTTGCATGACCTGTTTGGCTTCGTCAATTTTGGTTTCGTCCAAGAGCGACTTGCCCACTTCCATGCCTTTAGCTTTTAAGAACGTATACGCCATACCGCCGCCAATGATGAGGACATTTACTTTGTCCAACAAATTGTTTAAGAGCAAAATTTTGTCAGACACTTTTGCTCCGCCGATAACAGCCGCAAACGGGCGGGCCGGGTTTTCAAGTGCTTTGCCTAAAAATTCCACTTCTTTTTGTACTAAATACCCTGCCCCACTGGGTAGCAAGTGGGCCACTGCGCTGGTGGAAGCATGGGCGCGGTGTACGGTACCAAAAGCTTCTTGGATGAAAATTTCGCCGTGTTTAGCCAGTTGTTTGGCAAATTCGCCGTCGTTCTTTTCTTCTTCCGGGTGAAAGCGTAAATTTTCCAACAAAGCGATTTCGCCGTTTTTCGTTTCGGCTACTACTTTATCGGCTTCCGGGCCGACGCAATCTTTGGCGAAGTGGACCGGTACGCCGAATAATTTTTCTACTTCCGTGGCCACGGGAGCCAAACTAAACTCCGGGCATACTTTGCCTTTGGGGCGGCCCAGGTGAGCAATCAGCACTATGCGGCCGTTGTTGGAGAGCAGATATTTGATTGTTTTTTCAGTAGCCACAATGCGTTTTGTGTTGTCTACTTTGCCGTCTTTTAAAGGCACGTTGTAATCTACGCGCACGAGGACTTTTTTATTTTTAAGGTCCAGGTCTTGCATTTTTTTAATGCTGTTAAAATTCATACGTTTGACTCCTTGTTTAAATTGCGGCTCTTTGTACAGCCGCTACCCTTACATTTTACAAAATTTCGCCCCTAAAAAAGCAGCGCGTTGTGCACGCGCTGCTGTTAATAAAAACACAAGTTCTTACAGACCGGCTATGGCTATTAAAACCATCTCTTGGGGCAGCATATCGGCCGCAATGGCCAACCTCAAGTCCGCCTCGTCTGCATAGACGGATCTAGGGAGTTCCCTGGATATCGTGCCGCGCTTAGCGCCGTAGAAGTTGACAGTACAATGCGTGAGATATGGGAACTCTACAACGATTAACGTGCCGTCCTTATACCAAATAGAGTGTATGGGATGCGGAGGTTGCACGCGGGAAAAACCCTTAATTAATTCTGCCGCTAAGGGGCGCAACGGGTCCCCGGTGACGTGTCGATTTGCAATTTTTACCACATTTCTCAACTTATAGCTGGGAAATTGGTCCAGGCTGGCAATAAGTGTCATCGCTTGCGGGACTTTGGGTCTTACAATTTCCATCAATTGATTAGCGTCCATCCCTTCACTTCCCGAAGGCAAGTCAGGTAATTCTATATAAATGCTTCCGCGGTAATTCCCGATGCGGCCGTAATTGGGCACGTATAACTCAACGTTCGGACCGTAGACTTCGGCGTGCAAACTATTTGCAGTATCCAAACTGACGATTAATAAAGTACTGCCGTCGTACCAAATAGAATGCACATCGTGGTAGGGGCCGTCATACGCCGATTGCATGCTACTGGGTTTGGCTGCTTTAAGCAGCTTTTGGGCCAGTGAATTTAGGTCGCCCATGTGACGTCGTGCCATTTTTTGTACTTTTTTAAGGGTCGGATATCCGTTTCCATTCGCATCCGCTTGCAACATAGCGCGTTGCACTTGGGCGGTATCCACTCGCGGCGCATCGGCGGCAAACACCACAAGCCCGCCGAGTACCAGGTAGCAGGCTGTTAAAAAATACTTCATGATTTTTTTTCTCCTTCTAAGTATTAACTCCATTTTTTTCCTCCTTCTAAGTATTAACTCCTACTTACAGAATAGTGTTTTTAGTAGGGATTTTACAGGGTCTTTGGTCCTAGAGAAAGATGGAATTTGGACCTATAAAATCAATAGGACCTGCTTATTGGGTGGGTAAAAATGTTGACAAATAAAAACCGACCCTCGGATTGTGTCCGGGGGCCGGTTGCTCAAAGCAGGTATTAGCGCCGCTTGGCTTTACCAAGTAGCTTTAGAATTTCTATATACAGCCACACCAACGTCACCAGGAGACCAAATCCGGCGTACCACTCCATAAATTTAGGCGTATCTGGGCGGGTAGTCATGACGGAAATAAATTGAAAATCCAACATCAAATTAAGTGCCGCCACTACGCAAATTACCACACTAATACCGATAGATAGCGGGGACGACGATGTTAAATACGCTACTTTCCCCCCAAAAAGCATAATCACCCAAGAAACCAAATATAAAATAGCGATAGCGGCCGTGGCCGATACAACAGCCGTAACAAACCCCTGTGTTACACGCAAAAGACCGGTGCGGTACACAAATAACATGACGAAAAACACCAGCATAGTGACCAGTACGGCTTGCAACACAATGCCTTGATATTGCGCGTTATACATGGCAGAAACAAACCCGAGCAGGATCCCTTCGCCAAATGCATAAATAGGGGCTGTAACAGGTGAAACGGACGGCTTGAGGCTGGTCCAAATAGCCAGGGCGAATGCGCCAAACAGGATTAACATCCACAACGCACCGGAAAACGCCGCTGCCTTTACCCAACCGATATACCCCCCTACTGCACAGAATGCCAGCAAGGCAAACGTTTTGTTGATAGTGCCTTGTAAGGTCATAACTTGGGGTGTGGCGGCCGTTTGGTAACGCGGGATAAAACCTTGTGCTTGCAAGGTTTCGTCCTGTGCGGGGCGGCGGTTTTGCTCTTTTTTGGCGCGCTCAAACGCAGCCTCGTTAAACATCGGATTTTGTGCCATAAATTTTCTCCTTAGCGGTTTAGATAAAATTATTATATGAAATTTACCGGGGCGGTAGGCAAAAACAACCCGGCCCCTTTTATACTAGAG
>JAKSPG010000147.1 GCA_024405075.1 Elusimicrobiaceae bacterium
AAAAGAAGCCGGCCTTTGCGTACTTACCGACTACGGTCCGCGCGATTATTACCGCAACCGGTTGATGTTCCCCATTATCAACCAACGCGGGGACACGGTGGGTTTTGGTGGGCGCATTTTAGGTGAAGGAGAGCCGAAGTACCTCAACTCGCCCGAAACAGTTTTATTTACAAAGTCCCACGTGCTCTACGGGCTGAATTTGGCCGGCCCCGCCATACGCAAGGTAGGACGGGCCGTACTGTTAGAGGGGTACATGGACGTGATCGGCTGTCACCAGGCCGGCGCGGAATATACGGTGGCTCCATTGGGGACCAGTTTGACCGAGGAGCACGCACGGCTGCTCAAACGCTATACGGAAAATGTAACCGTGCTCTTTGACCCGGACGCCGCCGGTATCAAGGCCGCCTTACGCGGCGGGCTGGTATTGATCGGCCAGGGATTATTTGTAAAAGTAGCTTCATTGCCGGACGGATTAGACCCCGACGAATATATTGCCAAATACGGCAAGGAAGCGTTTGAAAAAATTTTAGAACAGGCACAAGATTTAATGGCCTTTCATACTCGCCTACAGCTGGAACAGTATCCCCAGCCGATTAGTGCGCAAGATAAAACGCACGTGATCACCGAGTTGGCCGAAACTATTGCCCAGCAACCGGACGAAATTGTCCGGCGCGAATGGGCCAAATACGTGGCCGAACACGTGGGGGTGGACGAGCAACTGGTGCTGGCACGGGTGAAAAGACCGGGGTTGCAAAAATTTTCCCAGCGGATCAATGCCCCCATTGCCCCGGTACCGGCCGTAAACGTGACAAACACAGCCGAGCAAGAACTGCTGGCCTGGCTGTTACAAGCCCCACAGCAGACGTCTTTGTGCCGAGAACTGACGCAAAGCGATTTTTCTTCCGCGGCCATGTGGCAGTTGTTTAGTGCCATTTGTCAGGCCGCGCAAGAAGGACTGACCGGGCAGGAATTGGTGGAGAAAGTAAAACAGGCTGCACCGGCCCATGCAGGGGCCCTTGTTAAACTGGCCCTGACGCAACCACCGGAAGATTTTCAGCCGCAGCGGGATATTGCCGCCTGCGCGCAGAGAATAAAACAAAATGGCGTGCAGAAAAGATTGAAAGAAGTGCAACGCCAAATGAAAACCCTCGGCGCAGGTAATGTGCCGCAGGAACTGATTAAAGAATATATGTTGTTACGTACAAAACTTAAAAAGTAGTTGAGGAAGGTATGGCACCTGGAAATAAAGCGTTAAAAGATTTACTGGAAGAAGGCAAAGAAAGCGGGTTTTTATCCCTAGAGGAATTAAACCGCTCCATCGCCGCGGCCGACATGAGCGCGGAAGACATTGACGGCGTTATGGGTACGCTGGACGATTTGGGCATCCAAGTGGTGGACCAAAAGAAGTTCAAGTCCGTCACCGCCCAGGAAAAAGAAACCTTGAGCGAGGACTGGACCGCCGCCGCACCGGATATTTCCAACTCCATCCGCATGTACTTATCCGAAATGGGCAAAGTGCCGCTTTTGTCGCGCGACGAAGAAATTACGCTCGCCCGCAACATCCGCGAGCGTGAAAAAGAACTACGCAAACTGGTGCTGGAATCCCCCCTTACCATGCGCGAAATTTGTAACTGGGAAGAACTGGTAGACCAGGAAGAAATGACCACCAAGGAGCTTATGCCCCGCGGCAAACGCACCAACCGCGAGCTTTCCAACATGCGCCGCAAACTCAAAGACGCGGCCAAGTTTATCGGCAAGCGCGAACAGGAAATTACCAAAATTATGAAAGAGTTGCGCGAAGGGAACATGTCCGAAAAACGCCGCAACAACGCCATTGAAAAACTGGAAGCCAAGCAAAAAGAAGTGGTGGCGTGCATTACCAAACTCAACCTCAACCAAAATAAAATTAAACGCTTAACCAACAAAATCAAAACGCTGGCAGACCGCTTGACCTCCGCCAACAACGACATGCAACGCTTTGACGAGTATTTTGGCCCGTATGCTGAAGTTAAAAAACTGGTCAACCAGTTTAAAAACCACAAAATTACGGAACGGGAATTTAAAAAGAAAACTAAATTTACCTTGCCGGAACTGGAAAGAGCCTTGGCTAACATTGAAGACGTACGCCGCCGTCATAACCACCTGGTAGACATGCTGCCCATGACGGAAAAGGAGTTTTTGTCTTTCAATAACCGCATTATCTTTTTTGAAGATATGATTTTGCAAGACAAATTAAAACTCATCAAAGCCAACTTGCGTCTGGTCGTTTCCATCGCCAAAAAACACGTCAATTCCAATTTGGAATTGTCAGACCTCATTCAAGAGGGCGGCCTGGGACTGATGAAAGCGGTAGAAAAGTTTGAATATAAACGCGGGTTTAAGTTTTCCACGTATGCTACCTGGTGGATCCGCCAGAGTATCAACCGCGCCATCGCCGACCAAGCCAACACCATCCGCATCCCGGTGCACATGAAAGAGCTTGTTTCTAAACTGACTAAAGTTACTAACAAGTTCCGCCAGGAACACGGACGCGAGCCGACGTTGGAAGATTATTCCAAAACACTGCGCTTATCTATGGAAAAGGTCAAAAGCGTGCTTAAAATCATGCAAGACCCGATTTCTCTTTCTACCCCTATCGGAGAAGATGAAGATTCCAACCTGGAAGATTTTATTGAAGATAAGAGCGGGCCGGACCCAACAACCGCCGCGGTGGACTTCCTGCGTAAACAAGAAGTGGCTGATGTATTGGCTACGCTTTCCGAGCGGGAATCTAAAATTATTAGCTTGCGCTTTGGGATTGACTCGGGCTACCCGCGCACGTTAGAAGAAGTAGGAAAAATGTTTAACGTCACGCGCGAGCGCGTGCGGCAAATTGAGGCCAAGGCCATCCGCAAACTGCGCCACCCCAGCCGCACAAAAATGTTAAAAGATTATAATGAGTAATTAAGGAAGAAAAATTATCCCCCCGCGACTTCGCGGGGGGTTTTTATTTAATAACACAAACTTCATACTCCGTACCATGCGGGAAAAAATGATTGCTTCCGCATAATGAAGCGCAAATCGGTTTAGCCGCATTATGCATAACTACACATTCTATATCTCCGACCCAAGTACGATACATATAATATTTTTGAATATCCGAATTATTATTGCGGGTGGCTATAATTTCAAAACCCTCTCCTTGTGTTTTTAATGATAAAGTATAAGTAAAATACCGTGTTTTAATTTTTCTGTTTGTTTCCACTTCTCCCGGAATGGAAATATCCAATTCATCCCATTGATTTGTCGCATTTCCTCGTGTCATTTTGTACATATTTTCAGCTTTTGTAATGGTTTGGATGACCCCTAATGCTTCGCTGGCACGCGCTTTTTCCACCGCTTTTTGATACTGCGGCAACGCCACCGCCGCTAAAATGCCGATAATTAAAACGACCACCAACAATTCAATTAACGTAAATGCTTTGACGTCTAAATGACTCAACAAATCACTTTTATTTTGCATATATATCCCCCCTCACAAACGGGCTTATATGCAAAATGTAGCAAAAAAAAACACGAAGACAAACCGAATTTTTCAACCTACATTAAAACCCCCGGCAAGCCGGGGCTGGGAATGCCCTCC
>JAKSPG010000148.1 GCA_024405075.1 Elusimicrobiaceae bacterium
CTGTTGATCCAAACGAGAGGCCACAGACTCAAAACCGTTATATAACATATTCACCGGCCGGCCGTATAAGACGAATAAAATTTCCTGGTTCGTAGCAAGCATTCTATCTTGATTCGCCCTGTTAATCTCATTTATTAAGTTGAAGAAGTAACCACGCTGCATTTGCTGTCCCATAGCCGTTTGAGCCGTGGACACTTCGCCCAGTTCCGCTTCTCCTGTTTGCAAGTCCGTATACCCGACATTTTGCATCATGGTGGAAACATCCGCCCCGACTACCGTGATGTTATTACGAAGCGCACTCTGCCACACTTGGTTATGGTAATCCCGCGGAACCAGCTCCTCATTACCGGGGAACAGCACCGTCTGATTAGGCAAGAACGACGTCACCATTACGATGTCGCGCTCCGGGTATTTCGCCCGCATTTCCGTTAACAGGTTATCCATCACACTTAACCCTTCCGACATAAAAGCGTTTTCTTCCCCGATGCACAAGAAATCAAGTTCTTTGGATTCAGGCAATTGACTGACCGTCCATTTGGCCAATGGTTCGCCGTCCATCGGCTTACTGGCATTGGACATCTGAGCCTCCACATAACTGGAATATTGTTGCGCATTACGAATACTTTTTTTTAACCAATCAACACGGCGGGCAATTTCTGCATCTTCTTGTTGTTCCCAAACACACTTTACGGTGGCTACTTCCCCACAAGAGGCGTCCCCTAACGACCAGCCAAAAGCTTCCGGATTAGGCCGCACGAAAGAAAAAAAGCCCCTAACGCCCAATAGCGTCCGTTGCGTAGGGGTCAACCTTTCAGCGGCTTTTCTCGCTTTTAGATACGTGGATGTCACCTTGTCCGCCGTTCCCGTAATTTCCACTCCACTCGGAACAACCAGCGGGATATTGAGCGTTACTTTACTCGCGTTTTCGGCCGCTCGCATACTGGTTTTTATAACGGCTCTTTCTATTTCTTGTCCTTGCCCCATGGCAAAAACGGAACATACGAACATCACACCTAACGTCAATACTTTTTTCATGACTCCCTCCCAGAAGTAACTGTCTAGTATTATTTTACCGTACATTAACCATAAAACAAGGGCCTTTGGACCTACCGGTACCTGGGCCTTTTGGCCTATGAATACATATTGCTATAATATAAGTATCTTACCGTTAGAGGAAACACATGTCCCCGTTAACTGCCGCCTGGGTCTGTTGGGCCATCGTCGGATTTTCACCCATAGCAGGGAAATTGGCCGCCGGCATAATCAGCCCGATTTTGCTCGTTTTCTACGGAACGCTTATCGGCATTTTGTATTTTGCTCCTTGGGCCACAAAAAATAAAAAATGGGGGGAATTGTTTGCCGCGCAAACGTGGCTGCAATTTTTATTTATCGGTACGTTCGGTACCGCGCTACCGTTTACGGTTTTCCTCATCGCCCTGCATTACACCACACCGGGCAACGCCGCCATTTTACAACAATCGGAATTATTTTATTCGCTTTTAATAGCGGCTGTTTTTCTGCGTGAAATCCCCAGCAAAAGCCAACTGGCCGGCAGCACACTCATCGTGGCAGGCGTACTGATTATTTTACTTAAAAAATCCCCGGGCTATTTAACCCGGGGAGTTGTTAAAAAACTTTGCACCTACTTAACTATCCATTTAATTACGGTTTACTTTCAAGCGGATATCGCTACCGGAAAACTTATGCATCAAGTAACGTAAGCGACCCGGCAGCGGCTGCCACGCCATCGCACGTTGCTGAGAAAGCAGTTTAGCTAAATTGTCCGGAAGAATTTTTTCCATGCTCGTGGTAATATCCGTTGGCATTCCCGCAACATCCACTCCGGAAGCAGGCGCTATATGAATCACTTTTACCCGTTGATGCTGTTGATCCAAACGAGCGGGCACAGACGCAAAACCGTTATACAACATATTTACCGGCCGACCGTATAAGACGAACAAGATTTCCTGGTTCGCAGCCATCTCTAAATTCTGCCCTTTAATTTCATCCATCAAGCGAAAGAAGTGTTCATGCTGCATTTGTTGCCCAGTAGCCGTTTCATTGGTGGATACTACGCCCGATACTACTTCTCCGGTTTGTAGATCATCATACTCGATGTTCATGGTGGAGGTTTGCATGGTGGTGGAAACATCCGCCCCGACTACCGTGATGTTATTACGAAGCGCGCTATTCCATATTTGGTTGCGATAATCTTCCGAAATCAGCGCCTCATCGCCAGGGAACAGCACCGTTTGATTAGGCAAGAAGGACGTAAGCAACACGATTTCACGCTCTGGATATTTAGCGCGGATTTCCGTCAACAAATTATCCATGAAGGTCGGTCCTTTCAACATGAAAGCATTTTCTTCGCCAATACACAAAGAATCAAGTTCTTCGGATTTAGGCAATTGACTGACCGTCCATTTGGCCAATGGTTCGCCGTCCATCGGCTTACTGGCATTGGACATCTGAGCCTCCACATAACTGGAATATTGTTGCGCATTACGAATACTTTTTTTTAACCAATCAACACGGCGGGCAATTTCTGCATCTTCTTGTTGTTCCCAAACACACTTTACGGTGGCTACTTCCCCACAAGAGGCGTCCCCTAACGACCAGCCAAAAGCTTCCGGATTAGGCCGCACGAAAGAAAAAAAGCCCCTAACGCCCAATAGCGTCCGTTGCGTAGGGGTCAACCTTTCAGCGGCTTTTCTCGCTTTTAGATACGTGGATGTCACCTCGGTCGCCGTTCCCGTAATTTGCACTCCACTCGGAACAACCAGCGGGATATTGAGCCTGACGCGGCCCATCCCCGTCATGACACTCTGAGTAGTCGCTTGTTGAGTGACCACTTTCGTTAACGCTTTCGTTACCGCTTCCTTTACCGCTTTCTCGATTTCTCCTGTCTGTCCCATGGCAAACACGGAGCACAAACACATCACACACATCACCAATACTCGTTTCATGACAACCTCCTAAATGTAACCTTCTAGTATTATTCTACTCGCCCAACAATAAGAAAACAAGGGTCAAAGGACCTACTAGGACCTAGGCCTTTTGGCCTACGATAAGATATTGCTATAATGTAGAAATCCTATCGGGAGGAAACACATGTCCCCTTTACTGGCGGCTTGGATATGCTGGGCCATTGTCGGGCTTTCGCCCGTTGTCGGTAAATTCTCTGTCGGCCTTATCAGCCCGGCACTACTTGTATTTTTAGGTACGTTGCTGGGGGTTTTATATTTTATCCCGTGGATGACCCGCTAACACCAGTGGAAAACCTTATTTGATAAATCTACCTGCTGGAAATTTCTGTTTATCGGTACGTTCGGCACCGCACTACCGTTTACGGTTTTCCTCATCGCCCTGCATTACACCACACCGGACAACGCCGCCATTTTACAACAATCTGAATTATTTTATTCCCTTTTGATTGCGGCTGTTTTCTTGCGCGAGATCCCCAACAAAAGCCAACTGGCCGGCAGCACACTCATCGTGGCAGGCGTACTGATTATTTTA
>JAKSPG010000149.1 GCA_024405075.1 Elusimicrobiaceae bacterium
GAGAGAGAACGGCGTGAAGGTACTTTACGACTGCGGCGGACTTTACGAAGGCGTGGAGCGGTTGCTCGCTCTGACCGACGTGATGATCCCTTCGGAGGCATTTGCCCTCAAGCACACGGGGGCGCACCCAGCCGCCGACGCGGTCTTCTATTCCGCCCATTCCGTTGATTTCTATTACACCGGTGTAACTATTTGAAAACGTATTTTTGGAATCATATCCGGCCGTTACCGATGAAGTATAACTTCCGAAATCTACGCCGAGCACGTCCAAATCTTCCGTGTAGGACCCATTAGCCAAATAGTATGCTTCTTCGGCATCTTTGATAGATTTAGCCAGTACAAACGCTTGTGAAAGGCGGCTTTTAGCTACCGCTACTTGATATTGCGGCAGCGCTACCGCCGCTAAAATACCTATAATAAGGACAACGACCAACAGTACAATCAGTGTAAAACCGCCCAAAAGGCCCGACTTCGCATTTTTCATTTATGACCTCTTTGTTATGTAAATTTTGCCTATAGTCAAAATTTACCAAAAAAAAAAACAAAGTCAAGCTCTTTCTATTTTACCGTCAAAAAAAAGTTCAAAAAATACCCCGGACCAAAGCCGGGGATAAAGTTGTTACAAATAACCTGCGGGGAGAGCAGGAGTTGGCGGTGCACCACACTCTTGCAACGCCTGTAAAACGGCCTGTTCAAGCTGGGTTTGGTACGGAGCCCACACCTCATGCAGTTTCCTGTTTTGGGACTTGCGGAAAAACGTATGCTCCGTTTGCACGGGAAAACGCTGCATAATATCTTGGGTCATTTGGGGGGGGATAGCTCCCAACAATTTATCGTAAAAACAAGATACCTCTTCAGCGTGGCTGCCAAAGGCCAACTTGAGATATTCGCGGACGCCGATAGGGTTATATCCCGTTAGAAAAACAAATTCATCTCCCTGATTTTCCACCAAAACATGTATTTGCGTGGCAGGGGGAATATCCGCAAATGGTGTTTGCGAACTAGTAAATTTTCCCAAGTAAAACGTGGTGCCCGGGTTGGCTTCCCACCGGGCTACGTCTTGCCGGGTAAAATGCATACGGGACATATAATTTAACACTTCCGCTTTATTCAAGTAGTGGGGGGAGGTATCAAATTCTTCTCTCCCTTCTATAAAAAATAAGTGGTCCTTGGCTGCCACCAAATGAGCGATTGTTTGGGCGATGGAAACATTCAGCCTCCCACCTGTTTCTACCGCAAAGAGCTGGCGGGCCTCCGGCGCGGTAAGCGTGGCGTTTAACAAAATTCCGGCAATGAAATAATTGTATTCATTTAATATATCCAAATCCGGCCGCCGCTGATGCGTCAACCGCACGTCGCGGATACCGACCGCCAAGTTGGGTGCTTGATTTGCTTTCACGGGCAAACCATAATTATATTGGGAATAAAAGGTAGCCAGTTCGGTTAACCCGCGGGTATCTTCTTGCGCCAAATACGGCAGGACGTGGGTCACTTCATGTATCCCCGTATTGATACAAGTAGCCACATCTCCCTGTGTTTTTGTAGAAAAGAAAATCCCGCCGCCTTCCCAGGCGCCCACTCCTTTTAGTTGCGTCATCCAAATAGAAAGGCGCGAAAAATCGGTCGCTACCCCGTACCGGTCCGCTACATACCGCCCGCCCAAATAGAACCAGCAAACACGGCGGCGCGCCGGAGTTTGAAAGGGCGCTAAACAAAGCTCACTCAGCGGCACCGAAGAAGTTTCCAACCGAACGGAAGACTTCATCAAATCCGCCTCCTGCTTTTCCAACCAATACAAAAAATCATCCACACGATACCAACCCGTTATATGGAACGGGTCCGCAAACGAAGTGCGCTGATAATACTGTTGTAATTCTTTACGGATATTTTGATGTAAGGAAACAGAGGATTTCTTACTTAGCATTTCTTGTAAACCCCGGTTCCAAGGCGACACCTGCCCCCAACCGGAAGTTGTTATAACTAGTCCGGTTAGCAAGCAAAGTATCCATTTTCGGTGTAGATTCATAGTTACCCTATGTTAAAAATATCCCGGGGGAATAGGCGGTACTGCCGGGGCGCCGGACTGTTCAAGCGCTTTCACAACAGCTTGCGTAATTTGGGCAGAATACGGCTTGCCAAACTTCTGCCACCCGGTTGACTGGCCGGACGCAGGCAGAAACATTTGGTCTGTTTGCACCGGCCACTGACGACGTACTTCTTTCACCAATTCCTTGGGCAAGTTATTTAATACACGGTCATAAAAATCATACAGATACGGGGCTCTGTCTCCAAACAACCGTTGCAAGTAGGCCTCTTTAGTTACACGACGAAAGCCTGTATAAAAAATAACTTTATTTTGCTTTTCATCAAACCGGGCAAATAAGGCTTCTTTTTTATTGGAGATTGAATCTCTACGTTTGCCTACGTAGAAAAATGCCTCCGGCTGGGCCTTGCAGCGTTCCATATCCTGCTGGGTAAAATGCAGGGCACGCAGATCTTCCTCGCTTAAACTGTGTAGGAATAAATATTCTTGCTTCCAGAAATTCCCGTCACGCAAGGCAATTAAATTGAGCACCGTTTGCCATATAGCCATATTGACATGCCCCCGGCTGTCAAAAAAGCCTTGCGTAGCTTGCAAAATTTCTCGTTTGCTCAACAGCGGCTTTAACAAAAGCCCGGCTATAAAATAATTATATTCGCTGGCCAATGTTAAATCACTTCTAAGTTCTTGTGCCCGGCGAATATCCCGCACCCCGTAGGCAAATTCATCCATATCGGAGGATTTGACAGGCAACCCATAGTTATACTGCGAGTAAAAAGTAGCTAATTCGGTCAACGATTTGTTTTCCCCTGAAATCAAATACGGGAACATATGGGTTGCTTCATGAATGCCCAGGTTAATCAGCGCGGGCACAGGCATCCCCTCCGGCGGGGAAACCCGCATCCACCCGGTACCGGTAACCGCACAGTTTTCATTATCACAATACATGATGTCCAATTTAGATAAATCTGCCTCTACCCCATATACCGATACAATATACCGCGCTCCTAAACTAATCCATAGGCTCCGGGCCGTCCAAGAATCTGGATACTGGTATAAAGTTTGTACATAGGAAGGCTTCAAGGCCTGCTCTAATTCCCGGGAATTTCTCGTTACCCACGTTAAAAAATCGTCCACGCGGTACCAACCGGTTGTACGTTGTGGGTCCGGCGCGTAATCTTTTCCGTAATAGTGTTTTAATGCTTGTTCCACCGTTGTATACAGCACGGACTGCTGCTGTTCTACCCTTTCTTGCACGCGACGCTCCAATCTTGCGGCAGGCCGGGTAAACGCAGTAGAACACACCCCTAACAGCAAAAATAAACATAAAGTTAATCTTTTCATACTGATAGTATAAGGCGCAAAGAAGAAAATTTCAAGGAGAGGAATTACTATGCAATAAATATCCCCCCGCATAGCGGGGGGTTTTTCACAGGCGGGTAAAACCCTT
>JAKSPG010000015.1 GCA_024405075.1 Elusimicrobiaceae bacterium
ACGCCGGCCGAGGCCACCGTGCGCGACAGCACCTACGCTGCCCCGCTTAAAGCCATGATGCGCTTGTACGTCAAGCAGAAAAACGGCAAAATGAAAGAAGCCTCCGACCAGGACGTTACCCTGTGCGATTTGCCTTTGATGACCGATGCCGGCTGTTTCGTATTTAACGGCGCGGAACGCGTGGTTGTCAGCCAGATGCACCGTTCCCCGGGTATCATTTTTGAAGAAGACGAAGAAAAGAAACAGTCTACCTTCGGTAAACGCCTGTATGTGGCGCGCATTATTCCGTACCGCGGGGCGTGGATTGAATTTTCGTTTGACCTCATGAACGCCTTGTGGGTTCGCATTGACCGCAAGAAAAAAGTGCTCGCGTCCACCTTCCTGCGCGCGTGCGGTTTGGAAACCAACGCACAAATCATCCAAACCTTCTATAAATGCGAAGACATTGAAGTTAAACCCACTCATATTGATTCTGTTATCGGCCGTTATGCTGCCGACGATATTTACGATCCGGCCACGGGCGAAGTGCTTTGGAACCTGGATGAAAAAGCCGCCTTGCCGATTGACGATAAATTATTCAAAACACTCATTGAGAAAAAAGTCAAAACCATCAAAGTAATTTGCGGCAAACCGCGTCAAGACGACCCCGGTATTTTGGCCACCTTGGAACACCGCAAGGATTCTATCCGCACTGCGGCCGAAGCGCAAGCCGAAATTTACAAGAAGATGAGAGGGCAAGATTTCGTTGTAAAAGAACAAGCCGAATCTTTCCTGGATAATTTAGTATTTGGTAATATCCGCCGCTACGATTTAAGCTTTGTCGGCCGCTATAAAATCAACAAGAAGTTTGCTAACATGTTTGATTTAATTAGCAAATACAAATTCAAAAAATTCCAAAAACCGTCCGATAACCGCCGCACGCTCGCGCCGGAAGATGTCATCGTGACCGTTAAGTACTTGCTCGCGCTCAACGCCGGGGAAGATGCCCAAAAGGAATACGGAGATGATTTCTCTTTCAAAGTGGATGATATTGACCACTTGGGTAACCGCCGCGTACGCGGAATCGGGGAACTGTTAGAGAACCAAATCCGCATCGGTTTAAGCCAAATGGCCAAAACCGCGCGTGACCGCATGAACCGCGAACTCACTTCTTTCACGCCGCGCGCGTTAGTCAACGCGCAACCGGTGCAAGCGATTGTACGCAAATTTTTTGGTACGTCGCAACTTTCGCAGTTTATGGACCAAATCAACCCGCTGGGTGAACTGACGCACAAACGTCGTTTGTCCGCGTTAGGGCCGGGTGGCTTAAACCGCAAACGCGCCGGCTTTGAAGTGCGCGACGTACACTACACGCACTACGGCCGCGTCTGCCCGATTGAAACCCCGGAAGGACCGAACATCGGGTTAATTACCTCTTTGGCTTGCTATTCCAAAGTAAACAAATACGGGCTTATTGAAACGCCTTACCGCAAAGTTGTCAACGGCAAAGTAACAGACAAAATTGAAAACTTAACAGCCGATGCGGAAGACGATAAATTTGTGGCCCAGGCCAATACGCCGCTCAAAAAAGACGGCTCTATTGATACGGACCTCGTTTCCTGCCGCGTGCGCTCGGACTATCCGATGATTGCTCCGAAGAACGTCAATTACATGGACGTTTCGCCGCTGCAAGTAATCAGTGTTTCCGCTGCACTCATTCCGTTCCTGGAGCACGATGACGCCAACCGCGCACTCATGGGTTGTAACATGCAACGCCAGGGCGTACCGCTTTTGATGCCGGAAGCTCCGTACGTAGGCACGGGTATTGAGCACGAAGTGGCGCGCGACTCGGGTACCTCCATGGTAGCCAAGCGCGACGGCCGCGTCCAGTTTGCCGACGCTAACCAAATCATTATTGAAGCGAAAGACGGCACAACGGACGTATACAACTTACTCAAATTCAAACGCTCCAACTCCGACACCTGCATCAACCAACACCCGATTGTCAAAACCGGGGATAACGTTAAAGCCCGCCAAGTCATTGCCGACGGTCCGTCCATGGACAACGGCTACCTGGCCTTGGGCCGCAACATGCTGGTTGGTTTTATGTGCTGGGAAGGGTATAACTATGAAGACGCTATCTTGGTCTCCAGCCGCCTGGTAAAAGACGACGTATTTACCTCCGTTCACTTGCATGAATTTACGGTAGATGCCCGCAATACCAAACTGGGCGCGGAAGAAATCACCCGCGATATTCCCAACATCGGCGCGGATGCCTTGTCGCACTTGGATAACGACGGCATCGTGTTGCCGGCTACGGTCGTGGAGCCCGGCGATATCTTGGTGGGTAAAGTAACCCCCAAAGGCGAGCAACAGCTTACGCCGGAGGAAAGACTTTTAAAGGTAATCTTCGGTAAGAAAGCCGATGACGTGGTGGACGCTTCGTTGCGTGTTCCGCCCGGCACCAGCGGCAAAGTGGTGGGTACGCGCGTATTTGTACGCAAAGAAAAACTCACCAAAGCCGAAGAAAAAGCACGCTTAACGGCGCTTGAAAACGAAAAAGATTCCACGTTGGAACTTTTGAAAGAACAACGCAAACGTGCTTTAGATAACGCTAAAGAAACGATTAAGAAAGACGCAGAACTCAAAAAGGAAACCGCCTGTATTACCGCGCTGTATAAGTTAATGGAAAAGAAAGCGTTGGAACACTACGAACGGGAAATTGAGTTCTCTAAACAAGGCGACGAGTTGCCCGTTACGGTCAACAAATCTATTAAAGTGTATATTGCTTCCAAACGCAAACTGCACGTAGGGGACAAAATGTCCGGCCGCCACGGAAACAAAGGGGTGGTCGCGCGCATCTTGCCGCAGGAAGATATGCCTTTCTTGCCGGACGGCACCCCGCTTGATATTGTACTGTCGCCGCTCGGTATTCCTTCCCGTATGAACGTGGGTCAGCTTTTAGAAACCATGCTCGGTTGGGCGGCGCATTATCTGCACTACAATGCCGCTACGCCTGTATTTGACGGGCCGAGCGAAGCCGACGTAGTCAACGAAGTACGCAAAGCCAAAGAGAAAATCTTGGATGACAAGGGACTCAAAGGCAAAGCGCGCGAAGAATATGCGGCCAAATACTTGCCCGATGATTACTGCCGTATCACGCTTTATGACGGCCGCACGGGCGAACCCTTTGAAGAAAAGGTAACGATTGGTTACATGTACATGATGAAACTGATCCACTTGGTGGAAGACAAAGTGCACTCCCGCTCCACCGGGCCGTACAGCATGATTACCCGCCAGCCGCTGGGTGGTAAAGCCCAGTTTGGTGGTCAGCGTTTCGGGGAAATGGAAGTGTGGGCCATGGAAGGGTACGGTGCTACGTACACCTTGCAGGAATTCTTAACGGTTAAATCCGACGACTTCGCCGGAAGAACCAAAATGTACGAATCTATCGTCAAAGGCGATGCTCCCGCTCAACCGGGCGTGCCGGAATCTTTCAAAGTATTAGTGAAAGAGCTCCAAGCGTTGGGTTTAAGTGTGGACTTGCTTAGACACGTAGGGGACGATGAGAAAGCATCCTCCTCCGATGAGAAGAAAGAGGAGACCAAGGCCGAATAGTAAGCCGGGGATTTGAAACCATGCAAACGAAAAAAGTGAAACAACTAAGCGAATTAAACTTCTTTGACTTTGATGCTATCAAGTTAGGGATTGCCAGCCCGGAGCAAATTATGGGTTGGTCTTTCGGGGAAGTTAAAAAACCGGAAACTATTAACTATCGCACGCTCAAACCGGAGCGAGATGGTCTATTTTGCGAACGCATTTTCGGCCCTACCAAAGATTATGAATGTTCCTGCGGTAAATATCGCTGGGTGAAATTCAAAGGCATTAAGTGCGACCGCTGCGGTGTGGAAATTACCGAAGCCAAAGTCCGCCGCGAACGTATGGGCCACATTGAACTGGCCGTGCCGGTGGCACACGTATGGTTCTTGCGCAAGAATCCGTCGCGCATTGGTATTTTGTTGGATATGCGCACGAGCGACTTGGAACGCGTGGTCTACTATGCTTCGTACGTAGTCATTGAAGACTGCGTGGATAGCGTAACCGGCCGCGTGGACTTCAAAAAAGGGACCCTCTTATCTGACGTACAAGTGCGCGAAGCCCGCAAGAAGCACGGCTCGCGCTTGAAAGTCGGCATTGGGGCTCCGGCTATCCGCACGCTGCTGGAAGGCATTGATTTTGATAAAGAGATCCCCGCTTTGCACGAACAACTCAAAAATACGCAAAGCGAAATTGAACGCACTAAACTCATCCGCCGCGTCAAAACGATGGAAGAGTTTAAGGAAAGCGGAAACCGGCCGGAGTGGATGATTTTAAGCGTCCTGCCCGTTATCCCGCCGGATTTGCGTCCGTTAGTGGCGTTAGACGGAGGACGATTTGCCGCGTCGGATTTGAACGATCTGTATCGCCGCATCATCAACCGCAACAACCGCCTCAAACACATTGAATCGCTCCGCGCGCCGGAAGTGATGATTTACAATGAAAAACGCCTCTTGCAAGAAGCCGTAGATGCCCTCATTGAAAACGGTGCCCGCGGTAAGTTCTTTATTGGGGCTGGTGGCAGACCGCTCAAATCGTTGTCCGATAACATCAAAGGTAAACACGGTCGTTTCCGCCAAAACTTGCTCGGTAAACGTGTGGACTATTCCGGTCGTTCCGTTATTGTGGTTGGTCCGAACTTGAAACTCCATCAATGCGGTTTACCTAAACTGATGGCGTTGGAACTTTTCAAACCGTTTATCATCGGGGAACTGATGAAAAAAGAAGGCGTGACACTCAAATCTGCCAAAAAGATGTTAGAGCGCGTCCGCCCGGAAATTTGGGATATTTTGGAACAAGTAACCAAATCTCACCCGGTCATGCTTAACCGCGCACCGACCTTGCACCGCTTGGGTATTCAAGCGTTTGAACCGGTGCTTATTGAAGGTAAAGCCATTCAGTTGCATCCGCTTACCTGTGCCGCTTTCAACGCTGACTTCGACGGAGACCAGATGGCCGTACACGTGCCTCTTTCGTTGGAAGCGCAGATGGAAGCCCGCACATTGATGTTGGCGTCCAATAACATTTTGTCGCCTGCGTCCGGTAAACCGATTGCCGCCCCGTCTCACGATATGGTATTGGGTATTAACTTCCTGACCAAAATCAAAGACGGCGATATTGGCGAAGGGTCTATCTTCGGCAGCAAAGAAGATGTCCTCGTGGCGTTGGAATACGGCAAACTTTCTTACCATGCCAAAATTAAAGTACGTGGTATTAACGCTATTCCGGAACCGGGTTTAAGCGGTAAGGAAGAAAAAGATGCTTCCAAGTGGAAAGATTATACTTCCGTGGGGCGCATCATCTTCAACCAAATTTTGCCTAAAGGTTGGGAATACATCAACAAAACAATCGGCAAGAAAGAATTAGGTGCTTTGGTAGACGAATGCTACAAGAGCAAAAAGTATGGCCGCTACGAAGCCGTGCAATTCTTGGATAAAATTATGAAGATGGGGTATCACTACGCTACCTTGTCCGGCTTGTCCATTTCCATTGCCGACATGACGATTCCCTCCGTCAAACAAAAATATATTGACGACGCCAAAAAACAAGTCAAGCAAATCCAAGCGCAAGCCGAAGCCGGTATCATTACCGAAGGCGAACGTTACAATAAAGTGATTGATATTTGGACGCGCGTGACGGATGACGTCGCCAGCGAGCTCTTCAAAGAAATGAAAAAATTTGAAGAAGCTAAATTTGATCCTACCAACAAAGAACACAGCGGTCAGCGCTTTAACTCCGTCTACTTAATGGCGGATTCTGGTGCCCGCGGTTCGCGCCAACAGGTGCGCCAGTTGGCCGGTATGCGCGGTCTAATGGCTAAACCGCAGAAGAAACTGACCGGTGGTCAGGGCGAAATTATTGAAAACCCGATTACCGCCAACTTCCGCGAAGGGCTGTCCGTGCTTGAATACTTTATTTCCACGCACGGCGGACGTAAAGGTCTTTCCGATACGGCGTTAAAAACGGCTGATGCCGGTTACTTAACCCGCCGCTTGGTGGACGTAGCGCATAACGTAGTTATCACGCAAGAAGACTGCGGTACGCACAACGGCATTATTGTTAAGTCTTTAATGAGCGGCGAAGAAATGGTGGAACCGTTAGACGAACGCATTTTAGGGCGCACCGCGCTGGAAGATGTGGTTGTTAAAGTTAAAAAAGCTGACGGCACCGAAGAAGATAAAACGATCATTAAAGAAGGCGATTTGATTACGCTGGAACAGAGCAAACAGGTTAAAAAATACGGTGTGGAATCGGTACGTATTCGCTCCGTGCTTACCTGCGAAGCGCCGTTTGGTGTGTGTGCTAAATGCTACGGTTTGTCGTTAGCGACTTCGGCCAAGAGCAATCCCGGCGACTCAGTCGGTATTATTGCGGCCCAGTCCATCGGTGAACCGGGTACGCAGTTAACGTTGCGTACGTTCCACATCGGTGGTACGGCTTCGCGCGTGCTGTCCCGCAGCCAGGCGGTGGCCGATTTTGACGGTAAAGTCACTTTCAAAGATGTCAAAGTCATTACCAACCGCTATGATAACAAAATTTGTATCTCCCGTAACGGCTCTATCTTTGTAACCGCCGGAAATGGTACAATAAAAGAATACAAGATTCAGTACGGTGCCTCCATCTACACAAAAGATAAAGAAACCGTCAAAAAGGGCTCGCTCTTAGCAGAGTGGGACCCGCACTCTATCCCGGTGCTGGCCGAAGTGCCCGGCACGGTACGTTTGACGGACGTGGTGGAAGGTATTACCTTGCAGGAAGAACGCAACAAGGTGACCGGCGTAATTGAACGCAAAATTACGGCCAGCCGCATGGGTAAGAAAAACCCGCGCATCAGCATTGAAGGCAAAGGAAAGAAAATTAACTTCCCGCTGCCGATTGATACGATTCTGATGGTAGAAAACGGTGAAGACGTGGAACCCGGCGACGTGCTTGCCAAAATCGGGCGCGAAGCGGGCGGTACCAAAGATATCACCGGCGGTCTGCCCCGTATTGCGGAATTGTTTGAAGCGCGCCGCCCCAAAAATCCGGCCATTATTTCGGAATTTGAAGGGATTGTCAGCTTGGAAACTTCGCCGCGCGGCTTAATTGAAGTAGTGGTGCGCAACGAAGAAACGAACCAGGTCAAACAATACAGCATTCCGCAAGGAAAACACTTAGTAGTATACGAAGGCGATCACGTGGGTGTGGGCGAAGCCCTAACCGACGGCGCCATTGACCCCCACGACGTGCTGCGCGTGAAGGGTGAAAAGGAAGCACAAGAGTTCCTGTTAAACGCCATCCAAGAAGTGTACCGCTTGCAGGGCGTAACAATCAACGACAGACATATTGAGGTTATTGTCCGTCAGATGTTGGGGAACGTAAAAATTCTGGATGCGGGGGATACCCACTTCCTGAAAGGAGAAGTGTTAAGCCGGGCCAGCTGGCTGCGTGAAAACGCAAAAATGAAAGCGGCCGGCAAACGCTTGGCAGAAGCCGAGACGATCCTTTTAGGTATCAGTAAGGCGTCTTTAGCGTCCGAATCATTTATCTCCGCGGCTTCGTTCCAGGAAACCACCAAGGTTTTAACGGATGCCGCGATTACCGGACAAGTTGATGAACTGGCCGGTCTAAAAGAAAACGTCATCGTAGGCCATTTGATTCCGGCGGGAACTGGTATTTCTGCCCGGCAAATTGCCCATGATTTTGAAGAAAAACGCAAAGAAAAACAAACAGGAGAGAAGTAATGCCAACAGTAAACCAATTAGTAAAATACGGACGGGCGAAAGAGTCCAACCGGACGAAATCCCCGGCGTTGCAATCCTGCCCTCAACGGCGCGGTGTTTGCACCCGTGTTTATACCACAACCCCTAAAAAACCGAACTCGGCGTTGAGAAAGGTTGCCCGTGTAAAATTGACTTCCAAAATGGAAGTAACCGCTTACATCCCGGGTGTGGGGCACAACTTGCAAGAACACTCCATCGTGCTCGTGCGCGGTGGCCGTGTGAAAGACTTGCCGGGTGTGCGTTATCACATCATCCGCGGTGCGCTTGATGCATCGGGCGTAGAAAACAGAAAACAAGGCCGCTCCCTTTACGGTGTAAAGAGACCCAAGGCCGGTAAATAATTTTTTAGGAGTGAATATTAAGTATGCCGAGAAAAGGTTTAAGACCCAGAGACAGAAGACCGCAGCCCGCGCCGGATTATAAATATAATTCCGTGCTCGTAGCCCGGTTTATTAACAAACTAAATTTTGAAGGAAAAACTTCCACTGCCGAGCGCATCTTAGATGATGCCATGGCGATTATTGCGGAAAAAACGAAAGAAAATGCTTTGGACGTATTTACCAAATGCATTGAAAACGTCCGCCCGCTTGTGGAAGTGAAAGCCCGCCGCGTCGGCGGTGCGAACTATCAAGTTCCCACGGAAGTAAAACCGTTGCGCAGCACTTCGCTGGCCATGCGCTGGCTGATTGGCGCTGCCCAAAGCCGCAAAGGCCGCCCGATGGCTGAAAAATTAGCCGAAGAAATTATCTTGGGCGCCAAGAAAGAAGGCACCGCGTTTAAAAAACGCGAAGACGTGCACAAAATGGCGGAAGCCAACCGCGCTTTTGCCCATTTTAAATGGTAAGCGGGAATTAAGATATGGCTGAATTTAAAACCTATCCGTTAGAGAAAATCCGCAACATCGGTATTATCGCGCACATTGACGCGGGTAAGACTACCACGTCCGAACGCATTTTGTACTACACGGGCAAAGTGCACAAAATCGGCGAAACGCACGATGGTGCGTCCGTAACCGACTGGATGGAGCAGGAACGCGAAAGAGGTATCACCATTACCTCTGCTGCCATTTACTGCGTGTGGAAAGACTGCCAACTCAACATTATTGACACTCCCGGCCACGTGGACTTTACGGCCGAAGTGGAACGTTCTTTGCGTGTGTTGGACGGTGCTGTGTGCTGCTTTGACGGCGTGCAAGGGGTGGAACCTCAATCCGAAACCGTATGGCGCCAGGCAGACAAATACCACGTACCGCGTATTGCCTATATTAACAAAATGGACCGCATCGGTGCGGACTTTATCCGCTCTGCCAATTCCATTAAAGAAAAATTGGGCGGAAATGCTTGTCCGATTCAACTGCCTATTGGCGCGGAAGACAAATTTGTTGGCGTAGTTGACCTCGTCAAGATGAAAGGGATTATCTGGGACGGCGACCACAACGGTGCCACCTTTAACGAAGTAGACATCCCGGCAGACCTCGTGGACCAAGCCAATGAGTACCGCACGCAAATGATTGAAAAACTCGCCGATTTTGACGAAGCCATCATGGAACGTTACTTAAACGGCGAAACCGAATTTACCGTAGACGAAATCAAAAAAGCGATTCGCCGCGGGACCTTAACGGGTAAATTCTTCCCGGTGATTTGCGGTTCTTCGTACAAGAACAAAGGGGTACAACCTTTGTTAGACTGCGTAAACGACTATCTACCCTCTCCTGTAGATGTCCCCGCCGTCAGAGGTACGAACCCGAACACGGGCGAAGAAGTTTTCCGCAAACCGTCTAACAGCGAACCGTTCTGCGGGTTAATTTTTAAAGTGCAAACGGACCCGTTTGTGGGTAAGTTGAGCTTCTTCCGCATCTATTCCGGTACGATTAAAGCCGGTGATGCGGTGTTCTTCCCGGGCAAAAACGCCACGGAACGCTTTGGCCGTATGATGCGTATGATGGCTGATAAGCGCGAAGAAGTAAAAGAACTTTCCGCCGGTGAAATTGCCGCTACGGTGGCTATTAAGAACTCCCGCGTAGGTCAAACGATCTGCTCGCCGGATGCTCCGATTGTGCTGGAAAACATTACCTTCCCGGAACCGGTAATTTCTATTGCCGTAGAGCCGAAATCTAAAGCCGATGAAGAAAAAATGTCCAACGCCTTGGCGCGCCTGGCGGAAGAAGACCAAACCTTCCGCGTCCGCACCGATGAAGAAACCGGCCAAACCGTTATTAGCGGTATGGGAGAACTTCACTTGGACATCATTGTGGACCGCATGAAACGCGAATTCAACGTGCAAGCCAATGTCGGTGCGCCGCAAGTGGCCTACCGCGAAACGATTACCAAGACGGTGGAACAGGAAACGAAGTTCGTCCGTCAGTCCGGTGGTCGTGGGCAATACGGGCACGTGTTCTTGCGTTTGGAACCGCAGGAAAAAGGCAAAGGGTTTGAGTTCGTCAACGAAATCACCCAGGGCCGCATTCCCAAAGAATATATCCCGGCTATTGAAAAGGGTTGCCGCGAAGCATTGGATTCCGGTGCTATGGCGGGTTACCCGTTAGTAGATATCAAAGTAGCCGTGTTTGACGGTTCGTTCCACGAAGTAGACTCCTCCGAAATGGCGTTCAAAATCGCTGCTTCTATGGCCCTCAAAGACGGTGCCAAAAAAGCTGCGCCTGTCATTTTGGAACCGATTATGAAAGTGGAAGTCGTCGCGCCGGAAGCCAACCTCGGTGATATCATCGGGGATTTGAGCTCTCGCCGCGGTCAAGTAGGCGAAATGGGTGTACGCGGAAACGTCCGCTATGTCCGCGCCGAAGTACCGCTCGCGGAGATGTTCGGTTACGCTACGAACGTGCGCTCCTTGTCACAAGGCCGCGCGTCGTTTACGATGGAACCGAGCCACTATGCAGAGGTGCCGGCCAACGTTGCCAAAGCGATTGTTGAAAAACGCACCGCTGACAAAGTAGCCGCGTAAGAATAAACGGCTGTTGTTATCATCTGTAAGCAGGCACAGGGCCGCAACAATAATGTTGCGACCCTGTGTCCTGTTCTTGCGATACAATTTTCCAAATTCTGTTTATTTTGTGGTGCCTTGCCCTTATCGTACCTGCCAGTACGATTATACGGGCAACTGGCCCCACAAACTAAAAGCGAATTTGAAAAATCATCTTCTCTTTTGTAAAGTTAGTCTATGCGCACAAAACGCGAACCAAAAAAGGTTCGCGTTTTGTGTCTTAACAAGGGCTAATAATTTATTGCCGGAGCGAGCTAATTTATAATTGCCATCGGTCGTTGCCGATATAGGTTCCTTTCATAATTTTCTTGCAGTAATTCCCGGAGTGTTGTTGAAAAATGACGGAGCCATCTCCTTCGTACTGATTTTCCACGCATAACATAGTTCGGGTAGGAAAGTTGTAATCAACTTTATCTAATAAATACATAAATCCGGCTCCGGCGTATGGCCCGGAAAGCCGCCCGACGGCTATGCCTTTCCCGGAAGCTTCTCGGAAAATTTGCACGCTCCAATCTTCGTTGGAACGGACTCCATCAGTGGGGCTAGCTCCGGCAATCCAGCGGGTGGTGCCCGTCCAGGGAATATCAACGGCTAATTCATCAAAATTGGTAGCGTAAGTACCGTTTGCTAAATAATAATTTTCTTGTGCCGCGGCAACACTACGAATAATAGCCAAGGCTTGCGCGGCTTTACTTCTTTCCACGGCTTTTTGGTATTGCGGCAACGCTACCGCTGCTAAAATGCCGATGATAAGTACAACAACGAGTAGTTCAATGAGGGTAAAACCGTCTGCCCCGTTCGTCATTTCGCCCCTCGTCTCGCTTGTCATCTCGGAGATTTGTAATCCGGGATATAGCGTGTGGGTCGTTAGATTATTTTTTACATCCGGCTTTACCTGACCTACTTTTCCAACAATTTGTTTGATACTTTTTCTTTTCATTTTACGCTCCGGTTGTTTTTGGAGCGTAAAAAACGGCCGTTTACTTCGCGCCAGAGCAAGTGCCGCAAACATAAACAGCCGTAGTTTGCCGTCCTTGCGAACGGCAAACATTCGGCACAAGCCAAAGGGGTTATAAAGCCCTTTACCTTGCGCCTGATATCGGCTGTTTTTGAACTTGCTCTGGATTGCTTTCGCAACGCACCGTATTCTGCATACGGTTCCAAAAACAGAATAAATTTTTAGTACGTCTACAACAACTCTAGTATAGCAAATTTTACGTTGGGCAATTCGTTTGAATAAAAAACCCCGCGCTCAGCGCGGGGTTTTTGTGTGTAGCATTTATTTAGGTGCGAACGGTTTCTTCCCAGTAATCGCTTTGCCCATTTCTGTATTGCCAATCATATTGCATTTTTGACCGTGTGCTTACAAGCGGGGCTTGGTATGCTTGATACTCGGATTGGTTGGGGCATTCCACGGTAAATTTCAACGTAGTACGGGGCGTAATTTTGGTCTCCACATAGTCCATCCCTCCGCCGGTGTAACAATTGGAATGTCCCTGGTTAACCGAAACAAGATCCGTTTCTTGGGTAAAAGAATAATGCCACACAACGTTTTGGATAGAATCGGGCCGTTCCATATCACATTGTTGAACGTACGTATCCCGTAGCGCCGTTTCAATTATTTTGTCACTGGGCAGATTCAGCCAATTCTTGCGGACTTCTTGCAAGAAAGTTGAAAGTTTTTTACCGTTTTGCGCTTTTTCCAAATATCCGGCCGGCGGTATTTTCTTTTGAACTTTTGGTTGAGCCGGCTGTTTGGCTTTTTGCTGTTCCTTTTCCACCAATTGGTTTACTTGTTGGGTTAATTGTCGGTTTTGTTGAAGCAAGGAATCAGCCTCGCGCCGGACGGTTGCTTGAACGTTTATGAGGGAATCTAACCGAGTCTCCATTCTTTGTTGAGCAACGGATAAAGAATCAATTTGGCGCTGTTGGGCAGCCAATTGTTCTTGTTGCGTAGCCAGTCGCTGCTGTTGTTGGGCAATAACTTGCTTTCTGCTTTGCGCGCCGACGGGCAGAGCAGTCAAGGTAAGTAGTAATGTGTATACAATTGCTTTGTTCATAAAATTATCCTCTGCTATTACTAGTATGGAATATATCTGCGAGAAAAACAAGGGACAAAAGGCCTAATTTGATCTAGGTCTTTTGTCACATAAGAGAAAGAAACCTCTTGCGGTAATTGCGCTAAGTGTGCTAAGTGTATACTTAATCTCTGCGCTTTTTTTCTTCCACAATTTCCTTTTCTTTCAGGTCATACGCCACGTAGCGTGCTTTTAAAATGTTTCCGCCTTCCACCAACCCGGCGCCGGACCACCACGCTTTTTCAATGTATAACTCCACATACCGGGCTTCAGGCAAATGTTCCATAATTGTAGCGTAGGAAAATTTATGCTGGATAGCTTTGCGGAAAATGGTTTTCATTCGTTCGTCTCTCAGAATAATCATGGAAACAAATTCATCTGCCTCCAAATCAACAATTTTGTGTTCCCCCAGCATAAATGGAAAAGTAGATTGTTCCGGGTCGTTATGATAAGCTCCCACTAATGCGCGTAAATACACATTCCGCGTAGCATACCCTGTGTGGTATGGGTCGGCGGGTGTTTCGGTAAGGGTGGCAACTCCGGCCTCATCCACGTGGGATACAATCGTCTCATTCTTGCGTGCGGCCCCGGTCATCGTGCCCACCACTTCCCCGGCGGAATTTAACACCGGGCTACCGCATAACCCCGGCCATTCTCCCGGGTCGCCTCCCATCGGGAAGCGTAAGGTAAGTAGTGATTTTTTTAGTAACGGACTATGCGTAATCATCGTTAATTGCCCTTTGCCAAACCCGAGCACTTGCAACGGTTCACTTGGCGCAGGTTCTTGGGTGGCCAGGGTAAGTGGGGTAAGCGATTTTTCATCTTCCGGCCGGAATTTAACGAGGGCTATATCGGGCATACTCAGCGCGGACACTTGCACTACTTCTGCCGGGATGTCCACCACCTGCTCGCCTTTCATTACGCGGGCGGTAAACGATTGGCCCAACTGCCCCCGGCTGTTCCAGGCGGGCATGGCGTGTTGGGCGATAGCCCCGAAAATTTCTTCGCGGCCTTGATAGTTTG
>JAKSPG010000150.1 GCA_024405075.1 Elusimicrobiaceae bacterium
TTCCGGCAGCAGATAGACACGCAGAACGAGCAAATAAACGCTTTAACGCAGAACTCAAAAAACAACACATGACGTTAAAATCGTACAAAGAACGCATCAGAAAGGATTTGTCGGCACGCAAATTCATGGAAGAAAAATTGCGCCAAACCGTCAAACCGGTAGAAGAAGCTGACGCTAAAGCCTTGTTTGACCGTGTGGAAATGGTTCTAAAAAATAACACAAAAAAAATCAAAGCACTTGAAAAAGAAAACCCTGCCCAACTGCAAGAGGCCCAGCTGATTGCCGCTAAACTTAAACAGCTTACCGCCGAGCGGGTGCGTGTCGGGCACATTTATTTAGCCGTTACCAAAGACATGAAACCCGAAGAAGTCAAAAAGAAAGAAGAACTGGCTAAACAAATCAAAAAAGAACTGGACGAAGGGTTGGATTTTTCCACCGCTGTACAAAAATATACAGAGGACAAATCCTCGCTCGCCAGCGGCGGCGACATGATTTTAGTTAAAGGTACCGCCCCGAAAGAAATTGATGCAAAAGCTTTCACGTTAGCCGTCGGCAAAGTAAGCGCGCCGATTAAAACGGACTTGGGCTACCACATCATTAAAATCAAAGAAAAACGCGCCGAGAAAACAATTGCATTTAATGATGTATCGCAAGATTTGGCGCAGTATTTGGCCCAACAGCGTGTGCAAGAAGCCATGGGCAACTGTTTGGAAGAACTCTACAACAAAGCAGACGTAAAAATTACAAAAACGTTTGAAGTAGATAAAGTGATCGCCGAGAAACAAGCGGCCGCAGCCCAACAGAAAAAAGCGGACGAACAGCCGGCCACTAGCAAATAGATCGTTTATTAAAAAAATCAAAAGGGAATTCGCAGGAATTCCCTTTTTTACGTAACATATATGAAATCGCTTGTCGTTATTACCACCGGGGACCCGCTGGGCATCGGCCCGGAGATTACCGTAAAAGCTCTTAAAAACTCGCGCGTACGCCGCGCGTGCCGCGTTGTGGTTATCGGCGAGCCGCGTGCCTTAAAGCAGGTCGGGTGGACGGACGATTTGGGTAGTTTGCTGGCGGTGGAAAGTACCTGTAAACTTCCTGCGGCGCACGCGCCGTCCCAAGTAGGCGGGGATATTTCTTTTTGCGCCGTGCAGCTTGGCATCAAATTAGCCCTGCAAAAAAATATACCGCTAGTGACGGCACCCATTTCTAAACAGAGCTGGCATTTGGCCGCCGTACCGTTTACAGGCCATACAGAATTACTACGCCAACGGACTGGCTCCGATGGGCTAATGATGTTTGTAAGTGGGAATTTGCGTTGTGCACTTGTTACGGAACATTTTGCGCTTTCGCACTTGCCACTAACGCAACAGCGGGTAGAAAAATCGGCATTACTCTTTAGCCGGGCACTTAAAAAACTGGGGATCAAAAACCCAAAAATCGGTCTATGTGCCGTTAATCCGCACGCCGGCGATAACGGCCAATTCGGTACCGAAGAAAACAAAATTTTATTACCTGCCTTAAAAAATTTACAGCGTAACGGCGTGCGGATTGGCGGTCCTCTACCGTCGGACGCGGCGTGGTTGGCTCACCTAAAAGGCCAATACGACGGTCTGCTTTGCACCTATCATGATCAGGCCTTACTCGGTCTAAAATTAGCCGCCAAAAAGCCGATTGTCCATTTGACGGCGGGCTTGCCGTTTATCCGCACCTCTCCCGCGCACGGCACGGCGTTTGATATTGCAGGTCAACAAAAAGCCGACCCACAAAGCATGGTATCGGCTATCTTGTTTGCAGCAAGAAAGAATTAGTGAATCTTATACACCGTACCGGTTCCGATACGCGAATTGACCGCATAGAAAACTTCCCCGGTGACCACCGTTCCGCCTAAACTTTTGCACACTTTATTGGCGATATCACCGTTAGCCACGCAACGGATTTCCCCTGGATGAACCGAATTATCCAACCACATCAAATAGGCCAATTTGATATTGGTATCCATACCCGCAACGGTCAATTGTGTATTATCCATCCGGTCAAAATAAATTCCGTTTGGGCAAATAATCCAACCGCTGCCGTCGTGTCCGCTACAATCGGTGGCCACTTCCACCGCAGAGCCGAAGTCAGTGGTGCTAGAGGCGGGCGGATAACCGCCGTTAGCCATATAATACATTTCCATACCGTCTTTCATGGCTTTTACGGTGGGAATCAGTTTAGTAAATTTACTTTTTGCCACCGCCACTTGATACTGCGGCACGGCTACCGCGGCGAGTATGCCGATAATTAACACAACTACCAATAATTCAATCAGCGTGAATGCTTGTCTGTTTTTCATACGATTCTCCTTTGATAATTCTTATCAACAAATAAAATGTAGCAAAAAAAAAAACAAAGTCAAGCCCTTTTTATTTTTCCGCTATTTAATCCGCTACAGGGGTACGCCCGCCGTCATAATTTGATATAATACTGTTAATATGAGCCGCCTGCTGTATTTAGACGAAGTAGATTCCACTAACACGTACTTAAAAATCCGGCAGGCCAGCTTGCCCCACGGCACTGTGGTATGTGCCGCCCGGCAAACCGCCGGACGCGGCCGCTATAACCGCACGTGGGTATCGCAAGAGGGCGGGCTCTATTTTTCTGTTCTTTTAAAACCGCCGTACAATCCTTTTTTACCTAACTTAACCCAGCTCATGGCTCTTTGTATTTGCCAAGCGTTGGAGCAATTTAACCTGGCGCCCGCCGTCAAGTGGCCCAACGATGTGCAAGTAAACAATCAAAAGATAAGCGGCATTTTAAGCGAAGCCGTATTTGACAAAGACACGTTTCAAGCCGTAGTACTCGGTGTAGGAATTAACGTGTGCCAGGATGGGTTAAATAACGTCGGCCAACCGGCCACTTCGTTGCAATTACTGGGCGTAAACGTTTCCCGCGAAACACTATTAAGTAACGTATTGCAATTTTTTTGGCAAGGCTATCCTGCATTGTGTGAAAAAGGGTTTGAAACAATTCGCACCGCCTACCTCAAGCGCTTTGCCGCGCTAGGTAAACAAATTACAGTGCGTGACGGCGACAAAACGATTTTAGGCACAGCGCAGGATATTTCCCCGCGCGGCACGTTGCTCGTGCGTAGTGCCCAAAGCCTTAAAGAAATATATATGGGAGATGTACAACTATGAGTGCAGAAAATTTGTTTTTGCAATCACTCAACATTACCGTTATAGGTATGTTGGTGGTGTTTTTCTTCTTAATCTTGCTGATTGGCATGATGAAGATGTTAGGCGTGTTTGTCGCCTTTATGGAAAAGAAGTTTCCGGATGCTGTTCCCGCA
>JAKSPG010000151.1 GCA_024405075.1 Elusimicrobiaceae bacterium
CAAGGAAAATTTTGCAGCTTGTCGGAATTGGGAGGTCTTTTAAAGAAGTAAAAATGCGTCTAGTAAGAAGAAAAGAAAAGAGCCGTCTTTTTTAAAAGACGGCTCTTTGTGTGTGTAAGAAATTTTGAATCGTTACAATTTCATCCACTTAAATTCAAAAAATACCACTACCCCGAACACCAGCACCGGTCCCCATCCGGCCAGGAACGGGCTTAAGTATCCGTTTTGCCCGATAGAGGTGCACATGGAAATCAACCACCAGAATGTGAACGCAATAACCAGTGAGGCAATGATATTTAAAATTTTACTTTTACGCCGCGTGCTGATGGCAAACGGCATACCCAACAAACACATAATCAGCGTGACAAACGGCGTGGCTAATTTGGCCTGGCGCAATGTTTCGGCCGAGTAGGATGCAATGCCGGTTTTTTGATGAAAACGGATCCGTTTGGTAAGCCCGCGGATGCCCATCAAGTCCTCATCCACGCGGCCAACGGACATTTGGTCGGGACGGATTTGCATGGGGGAAATGCGGGTGGAAAAGGGCGCTTCTGACGTGTTTAGCAGGCCGGAAAAAGTGCGGAAAATACCGTTTTGAAAGACCCAATGCTGTTGCTCGTTATCCCATACCATTTGGTCCGCTACGATTTGTTCGGCAATATCCCATTCGTTATTATAGGAGTCCAGAGATACTTTGTTCATAGTCCCGCGGGTCAAATCCACTTCTTTGGCATACAACATTTGAGTAGGGGATATTTTAATCAACACATCGTTTTCCAAATATTGATTATAGTTGGGGCGCGGTTTCATGCGCGTGTAGTAAATATAGTTGGCTTTTACGTTAAGGGGCGGAACGATAAATTCCTGCATTAGCATCGTTATTGCGACGACGATTAAAATGCACGCCACGATGGGTTTAAACAGTTGCTTGGGGGAGAACCCGCCCGCCACACAGGCCGTCCATTCGCCGTTGGCTACCATTTCGGAAATGACGGAAATCGCTCCCAGTAAACATGCCACGGGCATAATGGTTGCCAGCCAGTTGGGAAATGTCACCAGCGAGTAGGATAAAATATCCCACAGCGTAGTAATACCATTGCCGAGGTTTTTCATTTTTTCAAACGTGTCGCCTAGCACCACCAGCGTAGCAAACACACCCAGAGCAAAAAAGAACGGGCTCCAGAATTTTTTGGCGATGTAACGAAACAGTAAATGCGGATGCATTAGATATTTAACCTCTTTTTCCATAACCAGGTTCCGGCTACCAACCCAACTAGAACGGGCAACCACGGACCGGGGTAAGAAATCCACGCATATTTTTTGCCGAGCGAAAGGCCCAGCGTCATCAGTAAATAAAACGAGAAAATAATCACCACACTTAACAGCATGCCCCACCCCTTATTGGTTCGTTTACCCAACGAAAACGCAATCGGACAACTGACGAAAAGTAAAATAAGCGGCGAGAACGCCAACACGTTGCGCATACTGATAGCGGTACGGAACTCGTTAGCTAGGGCGGGAGTAAGCGGGTCCTTGCGCAAACGGCGCAGCAGTTTAGTGGTTGTCATTTCGCCCACGCGCAAGCGGCGCGAACGTTCTTTTAATAGGGAGATACTCATGGTATAGCTATCAAAATTAGCGGCGATGATAGAAGACGGGTCTTTGTTATCCACGCGTTGCATTTGGCCGTCTTCCAATTGCAGGCCGATGGCCGTATCCGTTAGAACAATTTTGCCCGAGGACGCATTGACTTTGGTACTAAGCGCGCCCGTGTCGTTTTTATTTACCAAGTGTATCATGCGTGCCGTGTCGGAGGACGGGTCCAGTTCGTCTAAATACAAGTCCCAATCTCCCAAGTTAATAAATGTTTTTGGCTCCAGGGTTACTTTGGTGATTTTGCTATAGGCTTCTTCGCGGCGGTTCACAAATTGCTTGTAACTACGCGGGGTAAGCCAGTTATTCATGATGACTAATAACATGGAAAGGATGAGGGCGCAAACCAGTAACGGTTGGACCATTTCCTTAAACGAAAACCCAGCTGCCCGCAAGGCAATTAGTTCGCCTTGCTCACTCATGTTGGTTAAGGTAAGCAGAATTGCAATCTGAAAAGCCATGGGCGCACTTAAACAAAACACATCGGGTAAAATATTAAGCAAGGAAGAAATAATCCAGCCCCAGCTGGTACCGTACGTCATGGCGATATCCAGTACCCGGATGAAGTGGTTCATAAAAATCACAAATGCCAATACCCCCACCACCCCGGCAAAAAAGGTCAGCAGGCTTTTAGCAATGTAGCGGGAAAAAATGCGGACATACATACTTAAATTTTAACAAAATATCCTGCCGGAGTGGAAATTTTACCGCAAAATTTTGTGTGGTTTTGTTTCGGATTTCTTGAAATATTATAAAATGAAATAATGAGGTATTTTTTCGTCTTATGAAAATACTGCGGTTGTTTGTTGCCCTGGTGCTGCTGTTGCAAGTGCTTTGCGGCCCGCTTGTAGCGGCCGAAACACTCCCCTATAGTCTAGTGGATAAGGAACAGTATGCCCTGTTTGAAGAAGAACAAGCTGCTAAACGGGAAGCCGAGCTGGCCCTGGAGGACCCGCCCGACGATGCCCGCTTGTTGCATTATTCCAACGAATTTTGGCGTCAAGCAGTTACTTCTGTGGAAGGGGCGTACAAATTGGATAACGAACCCGAACCTATTCCCGATTTGACCTTGTTAAATCCCACCCTTTCTTTGCCGCTTTACGGGACCAGCATCGCGTTGACGGGTCGCTATGTTATGGGGCTAAAAATGGCTGCCAAAAAATTTAAAGAGCCCTCCAAAAGCGGTGGTACGTCCAACACAAACCAGCATAACGTGGAAATGAACCAGCAGATGCAGCTTAAAATGCAAGGTAAAATCATGGACCGTGTGTTTGTGGATATTGACTATGACGACCAACGTGAGGACGAAAAGACCCTTGCGGTGACCTATCGCGGTAAACCCGGCGAAGTGGTACAAGAAGCGGCATTTGGAGATATCGATTTATCGCTTCCGCAAACGGAACTGATTTCCTACCAAAAACAGTTGTTCGGGGCGAAAATGCACCTGCAGTATCAAAACGCCAACTTGTATTTGATCGGCTCGCAAACAAAAGGTACCAGCAAGCAAAAGCAATTCATAGGAAGTAGCGTGTCGGAAATTGTGTCCCTGGCCGACACCGGTTACATTCGCCGTACGTATTACGATTTAACCTTTGGCGGTAATATCCACGGCGATGCACAGCTTTTACTTGATGCCTATAACGACTGGCGCTCCCACATGCTCAAT
>JAKSPG010000152.1 GCA_024405075.1 Elusimicrobiaceae bacterium
TTAAGTGTAACGAAAGTTACAAAACCAAAACTTAATCTTAAACAGGTTTTCCGCCAGATGCGGAGGCCAAGGAGAATAACATGAACGAACTTTCAATTTTTGACTCACTTTTCGATGACGTAATGGGAACACTCAGCGCACCTTCTTACCGTGCCTGCTACACAACTCCTCGTGTAGATGTTAAATCAGACGATCAGGGATATGTTCTGGAAATGGATCTTCCTGGCCGATGCGAAGATGATGTAAACATCGAACTGAATCACAATGTGCTGACAATTTCTTCAAAGGAAAATTCAGCCCGCGAAGAAAAGAAGGAAGCAAAAGAAGAATCTAAAACAAACTGGATTCTCCACGAACGCCGCTGTGCACAGTTCAAACGCACTTTCACATTGCCGGAAGATGTAAATGGCGAAGCAATCACTGCAACTTTCAAAAACGGCGTTCTTACATTGAACATGCCGCGCCAGGAATTGCCAGCACCAAAAAAGATTCTGATTAATGCTGCTTAATTTTGCAGAATAACATAACCTTGCCGCTTCGCGGCACGGCAATTCCTTCGGGCTGTAAATCCTGTGTGTGTGGATTTACAGCCCTTTCTGTTTTAACTTGAATCAGCTCGCCCTGCGGGGCACAGCGCCCTGGCGGGACACTGATACTGACGCCCTGCGGCACGGCGGGCGCGACCGCAGAGGGAAAAAGCTATAGGACTGCTGATTTCCTGTGATTTATAGCCGAATTTTGGTAAGGCGTTAGCCCGGGGCGCGGTTTTTGCTGCCGAAAAGCTATAAAACCGTCTTTTTCCCGCGATTTATAGCTGATTTTGGGCAAAGAGTTCGCCCCGGGCATCAGTTTGGGTGAAGATTCGGCTATAAACTTGGGCTTGTGTTCACATTTATAGCTTTTTTGCGGCGTCCAGTGGCGGGCACAGCCCAGATTTCCGCAAAAACGGCTATAAATCCGCGGGCATGGCGAAATTTATAGCTCAAATGCCCATTTTCCCGCGCGCCCGCCGTCCCGCAGGGCGCCAATCGCATTGTACCGCGCCCGCCTGTCCGCAAAGCGGCGCCCTTGTCGTCGCTCCATGCCCGCCCGTCCCGCAGGGCGACCATAACGCCGTTGGGCGCACAGCTGCTGTGCCATGCGCCGTTACCCGCAAAGAGGAGCCAGTATTTTATCAAGCACTCTAGTGTCCAATGGTACGGTATCTGTTTCCTGAGTGAATAACAGAGTTTCCCCAAGAACGTATCCATTCAGAATATACAGATTGATTCTCTTTACCATGGACACGGCATATTCAGGATCATCTGCAAGGCCGAAGTGCTCGAAAATTATTTCTTTGCGGGTACGTTTATCCAGTATGGTGAAATCAGGGTGAAGCAAAATAGTGCGTACGCTCATTTTAAGTTTTACGGGCGCTTCATATCGGTAGGGGATTCCTAGAAAGTGCAAATGGTCAGCGATAATCTTTTCACTTTTTGAGCGTACGCGCTCCCCGCGGTTTGTCAGAAATTCAATATTCGTGGAGTCAAAAGATTTTTGCTTAAAGGGGATATTCTGCCAGTAATCAATAAATTCAGAATCTGACAAAACCGCGGGTTTGATAAGGTCCCGGCGGGCGGGACAATTTGTGAAAATCTCTTCGGGGCGCTCCCGTGGGGCGGCCTTTAGAAATACGTTGATAGCTTTTTCCCACGCTTCGCAGTTTTTCAAAAGCTTCAGATTGTAATCGCGCTGTGCAAGCCGCATTGTCAGAGCTTTTAATTCTGGTCTTTTCTGACACAGATACCGTCCGTTAGTATCACCTTTTTGTATCATTTGAAAATACTGCGGCTTGCCGTTGGGCCGCCCCACTCTCAAGTGGCCTTCATCGGGACTTTTCTTTAATGCCACTTTAGTTTTTTGAATTAGGGATTCGAAGAAGATTTTCTTTTCATTTAGTTGTGAAATAATTTTTTCCATATCTTATATATGGAGTTTTTTTGTAATTTTAGGAAAGAAGAAAAGTGAAAAAGCTATAAAAGTGAAATATTTTTGCGATTTATAGCCGAAATTGCGAGGTGTGAGAGCCCGGGGCGCGGGAATTGCTGTTGAAAAGCTATAAAACTGTGGTTTTCCCGCGATTTATAGCTGAATTTTTCCAGAATGCTGGTCCCGGGCAACAGTTTGTGACAAGATTCGGCTATAAATCTAGGCATGTGCACAGATTTATAGCTTTTTCGCGGCGTTCAGTGGCGGGCACAGGCAGGATTTTCGCAAAAACGGCTATAAATCCGCGAGTATGTCGAAATTTATAGCCAAAATGCCCATTTTCCCGCGCGCCCGCCGCCCCGCAGGGTGCCCATCGCGCCGTTGCGCGCCCGCCCGCCGTCCCGCAGGGCGCCCATTGCGCCGTTGCGCGCCCGCCGCCGTCCCGCAGGGCGCCCACACCATTTGCCATGATTGTGATACATGGTAGCAGCCTCCGCTATAACGCCGCTCCACGCTTATCACTTCTAGCCCCGGCTCGTAGGGCGCCGAAGGCGAAGCCGCAAGGCTTCGGAGCGGCTTGGCCGCGGAGCCCGGAGTGACGGGATAGCCTGCCGCCTGTCGCGAAGCGGCGGTCATCACATTGGTTTATGAAAAGGCGTGGGTGTCACGTTCAAGACGCCTTCTCGTGGCGCAGCACAGCAACAGCCTCGTCCCGTCAGGGCGCCTGCGTCGCCCGTTCCACGTGTATGTTTTCTGTGTCACGTACATAGCGTCTTGCGCATAATCACGGCGGGCAGGCGTGGCTCCATAAAAATAAAATTATTCTTCGCCGTAGATTCGGAGGACATCCATGCTTTTGCGTTCGGTGCGTTTTTTTCCTGCGCCTTTGCCAGGCTTTCCGCCGCCCTTACCGCCTTTTTCATTAAGGTCGCCGTTTGTGAAGAGTGCCTGACTTTTTTCGTGTCGCTGGCGGCGCTGTTTGTTTTCAAGAGGAATCTCTTTTGGACTTTCGGCCCGTTCAATGAGCAGGTCGTTGGCACTTGTAACGGTGACCGCAAAAATCTTTCCGTTTGCAGCGCATTGGTCCAGGGCCGGCAAAAGATCTGCCAGGGCGATAACGGCTTTTTTCTTGCCGTCGATTTTTGTCAGTTCGCGGAGCTTTTTGGCCAGAACCGCGTCGGTGAATTTTGATTTATCGCCCATGGCTTCCAGGGCTTTGTATATTTCGTTTTGAATCGGTGTCATTGCAGTTGTGAGTATAGCAAAAAAAATC
>JAKSPG010000153.1 GCA_024405075.1 Elusimicrobiaceae bacterium
GGGCTGGGTCACATAGGCCGGAATTTTGGCACTTTCCAGCAAGGAAAGGTCATACTCGTAAGGTAAGCTTAAACGCAGTAGCCCTTCGTTAAGGTTTTTGCGGATTTGGCGGGTGCACGGAATAACGACCTCGTCTACATCTAACTGTGGTAGCCAGGCTTGTACCATTCGACCGTCGCTGAGCCGGTCGTCTACGCGTGCAAAAACAATGGGCATTACAGTCCTTTAATCACCAGTTCGGTGGCATTAATAACGGCACGTTTGCCGTCTGCTTCCATTTTTTCAGCCAATTCTTTGGCAGATAATTTTTTGCGGCTGTTAATGGCCGTTAAAAGCATGCTCAAGTTAAGCCCCGTAATTACGTGGCAGTTGGGCAAGTCTTTACTGGCGGTAAGCGAGATGTTCGTCGCACTCCCGCCGAAGATATCCGTCAAAATTAACGCTCCGTCTTGGCAGGCCTCTAACGTTTTTTTCAGTTTGTCGGCTTCCTGCTGTACCGAGGAAATGGCCGTTACCGCAAAGGTGGCAAAGCCGTCGTCGGCAGGTTTGCCGATGATTTGGGCGGCCGTATCTAACATTTCTTGGGCTAGATGCCCGTGTGTAACCAGAATAATTTTAACCATAATTACATTCCTATATCCCTGTGGAATTCCGAGGCACTCAGCCCCAATTTATTCAAATATTCGGCCAATTTATGGGCCATAAATACGCTGCGGTGTTTACCGCCGGTGCAGCCCATGGCAATGGTCAGATAACTTTTACCCTCTTTGATGTATTTGGGAATTAAGTATTTAATCAGTTCGGCAAATTTTTGCGCAAAGTCGCGCGCATCTTTAAACGACATGATGTAATCTTGCACGGCTTTATCCAAGCCGGTTTTGTTGCGCAACTTGGGTACGTAATACGGATTGGGCAAAAAACGCACGTCCATCACAATATCGCACTCTTTGGGTAATCCGTACTTAAACCCAAAAGACATGACCGAAATCTGCATATCCCCCGCACGCTTGAGCGACAAGAGTGACGAAAGCTTCTCTTTAAGTTCCCCTAAATTTAAATTGGAAGTATCAATAATATCATCAGCTAATTTAAGCGTAGGAGCCATCACTTCACGCTCGTGCGCGATGGCGGCCACCAGTTTTTTGTGGAGGGGATGTTTGTGTTTCGTTTCTGAAAATCGGCGGATTAAACACTCGTCAGAAGCGTTTAAAAAGATAACTTTTACCGAAAAATCGTTTTTGGCTAACAGCTTAAGTAGTTTGGGGATATCCTGCAAGCGGTCGGCTTCGCGGATATCTACGCCCAGGGCGATGTCGCGGGTGGCATCGTTTTGGCGTACGTACGAGACGAAATTTTCAAACAAGGCCAGCGGCAAGTTGTCTACGCAGTAAAACCCCAAATCGCCGAACATTTTAAGCGCTTGCGATTTGCCCGCCCCGCTCATGCCGGTAATAATGAAGATGCGTTTTTGTTTATTCTGCATGGGTTTTACCGTTCCCTTTTTTCATCTTATCTAAAATCTTTTGGCTAAATTCCTGGGCGGAAAAAATGCCTTGGCTTTTGAGCTGTTGGTTCAAAGCGGCTACTTCAATTAAAACGGCTAAATTGCGTCCCGGCGTTACGGGCAAATGCAGGGAAGGAATTTCCACCCCTAAAATATCCGCTGTGTTTTGGTTAACACCTAAACGGTCAATCGGTTGTTTAGACGGCGAAGTAAGCACCACTTCCATGTCTATATTCGCTTCGTCTAACGTGGATCCCACGCCAAACAGTAGCGGCACATCTAAAATACCCAGGCCGCGCACTTCCATGTAATGTTTAAGCATCGTCGGGCAAGAGCCGACCAAATACCGTCCGCGACTTTTTTGGATTTCCACCACGTCGTCTGCCACTAAAATATGCCCGCGCTTGATTAGCTCCAACGCACATTCGCTCTTGCCAATACCGGATTCTCCGCGGATGAGTACTCCCATGCCGCTTACGTCTACCAGTACGCCGTGTACGTGGGTAACGGGGGCTAGTTTTTCGTCTAAAAATCGGGAAAATTCCGCTACAAACGCCGCCGATTCCATGGTGGTTTTCAGCACCGGCACGTCTGCGCCCAAACACGCCTTACGCACGGCGGCAGGCGGGGTCAAATCGGCCGTCATAATAACGCACGGCACGGCACCTTCGCTTAACATTTTGGCGATGTTGGCCCGCAGGCGTGTTTTATTTTCTTTTTGGCAAAAAGCATGTTCGCCACGGCCGAAAACTTGCACCGATTTTGCCCGGAAATTATCCAAATGTCCGCTCAGCGCCAGCCCGGGGCGGTTGACACTGCCCAAGGTAATTTCGCGCTGGATATACCGTTTACCGCAGACGAGCTCCAGGTTAAGACGCTTAACCTGGAGCAGTTCTGCTACGGTAATGGACTTGGTAAATTCCATCGGCTCTCCGGCTTATTTTTTCTTAATCGGTTTGATGAGCCCAAACGTGCCGTCCAGGCGTTTAAAGATTAAGTTGATTTGTTTGGAGTCTTCGTCTAAGAAAATCCAGAAGGAATAACCCAACCGTTCCATTTCGTAGGCGGCATCTTCCGGGTTCATGGGCAAAACTTCCACTTGTTTGATGACCGAAAATTTCACGTCGTTTTGCGGCAATAACATCGGGTCGCCGAACGGATCGGCCTCTACGATCTTGGGAGCCTTGGCTGAAGTTTTGCGCGATTTGGCTTTGTTTTTGATTTTCTTCGCTTGCGCTTCCGCTTTGACGGCAGCGGCATCAATGGCTTTGTAGAGGTTGTTTTCTACCGCGCTGGCGTTGATGGTGGTTTTAGCACCGGTGTGCAGAATGATTTCTGCTTTTTGATGAATTTTCTTTTCCACCGAAATAAATACTTGGGCGGAAACGATATTGTCCAAAAAATTTTCAACTTTTCCCACGCGGGTATTGATAAATTCTTTGATGGCCGGAGTTAATTTGATGTTCTTGGCCGTAATTTTGATATCCATAAGTCCTCCGTATATGTGTTACGAGATTTTACCCCGTATGGGTATTAAACCATTATAAGGGGACAAATGTCAATGTTACGCGCGCAAAACGCGCGCGTAAGGAAATATAAATTGGGTTGCACCTCCAAAAAGCAAAAAGACTTGATAGTTTGTTTTTTTTTTTTTTTTTTCTATCTTTGAGAAAGTATCTACGTGTGTTCTATGTTCATTGTTTGGGCCGTTTCGTGTGGATTCCAAAAGGTCTTT
>JAKSPG010000154.1 GCA_024405075.1 Elusimicrobiaceae bacterium
AGCTGATAAACGGCGCTACAAATAAGTTTTTATACACCTCCACATCCAAACGCGCGTTTGTTTCAAACTCCCAATCCAAATCGGTGGGATGTTTTTGCGACGTGGTTAAATAATCGCGAAACATCGCGTCCCATTTAAAAATAACACCGTCGCGAACGGGCAGCTCCAACTTAACCCCCGTTTCCCACGCCAGTTTAGAGGCGTACGGCTTATACGTAAAATCGCGCTCGCCCACTACGGCTGCATATAAGCTTTTCAGATACTTCCCTTCAAACAATTTCGCGCCGGCCGTGCCGCGTAAAATGCGGGTGCGGGGGGCATTGTCCGGCTTGGTAAATTCCGTTTCGTAGCCGATGTTGGCAAACGGGCCGGCTTCAAAACCGCCTAAAAAATCGTCCACGTGCCACAAGCGTTGCGTGTAGCCGGTGGTCAGTAAAATTTTATCAGCATTTTCGTTGGTTAGACGATTGCCGTTGACCGGTCGGATTTTGGTGCGACCATAATCCATAGCCAACTCGTTGGTCCACATTAAATGCGCTGCGGGGTACTCGGCAATGGAATCCCAGCTGCCGCGCACAGAGGTTTGCGAATCTGACGTCAAACGCGCATCGGAAAAGCCCTGATAATCTTGAGCGTTTTGTACTTCGGTGGAAGTTAAATCAAATGCCAATTTTTTTAGCTCCACCTGCCAGCCGTGTTTACCGTCCTGCGCCAGCGCGGCCGTGGTTAATAAAACAGATACTGTCAATAATAGTAACTTTTTCATACTACTCCTTTTACACAAAAAAAATAAAGACCACCGTGCAAGGTAATCTTATATTATTTTAGCGGATTTTGAGTACACCTTCAATATCTAAAAAAATATCCCCGCCGTAAAAAAACAGGCGGGGATATAATTCACAGCGAAACGATTATTTTTTCGTTTTAGCATCGCGGTTTTCTTTCGGAACAACCGACAACACCAACAACACACCGATGATGCTGGCCACAATGCACGAGTTAAATACCCCGGCCCAGCCCCAGTGATTCAAAATAAACGATGCACCGCTACCGGCCATGAAACCGCCGATGTAGGCAAACAGCCCGCAGAATCCGCACGCAGCAGCAACTGATTCTTTGGGGGTCAGGAACGAAATTTGCACGTTAAGCAAGTTTTGCGGTCCGTCCACAAAGAAACCAATAGCACCGATAAAGAAACACGTTAAAAATACTTTGTCCGGTCCGGCAAAGACGTAAAAACCATACGCCGACAACGCCAGCAACACAAAGTAGATAATGTTTGCCGGGGAGCAGCGTCCGCGGAATACTTTATCCGTTAAGAAACCGGCTGTAATACCGCCCAACGCACCGACTAAGGGGTTGATGGTAAAGATCAGCGGGATGCTGGCTTTGGCAAGTTGACGAGATTCCAAGAAAATCGCCGCCCAGGAAAGCGTTACATAGCGTACAAAGTATACACACAAGAACGCGACGGACAAAATCCAAATGTACTTGTTGGTAAGTACATATTTGCGCAGCAAGGTCATGTAGCTGTCGCCGTCGGATTTTTCCTTAACAACCAATTGTTCTACTTTCATGTATTCTTCAACAGGCGGCAAGCCGACGCTCTCGGGCGTATCGGTTACGTTGGCCAAAATGAAGAACGAGGTGAGAATACCTAAAATACCGGACAAGACAAATACAAACTGCCATTGAATCCAGGGGAAAATATCCATGTATTTCAAAATGAGCCCTGCCAAGATAGCCGCGATAGAAATACCAACGGTATGTGCAGAGGCCCACAAGGTCCATTTGCTGGCTCTTTCTTTAGGCGAGAACCAATACGCAAAAATGCGTGCAATCGGGGGGAATCCCATCGATTGAAATGCTTGGTTAAGCGTCCAAAAAATGACGAGCAAATAAAAGGAAGTCAAATAACCAAAAAATAAGTTGATAACGCTAGACGCCATCAACCCAAAAGCCAAGAACACGCGGATGTTGCTTTTATCGGCTAGCATACCGCTGATAAACTTGCCTACACCGTAGGCAATTAACGAAATAGATACCATCAACCCGAACTGTTCGTTCGTGATGCCGGTTTCGGCCTTAAACACGTGGGCAATCGGGTTTAAGTTCTGGCGCGTTACATAATACATGGCATAGCCAATGTACGCGCTAATAAATAACTTCCATCTCCAACGTTTGTATTGTTTATCAATCTCTGCGGGATCGGTAATTTTTTCCGCGGCCGGAGGCAACGGTTTAAACCAATCAAGGAACTTCGTTAACATGGTTGTCTTCTCCTATGATAATAACTAGTATTGTACAACTGGTTGCTACCTCTTTATTATAACACATTTTCGTCTGATTTTTGCAAATACAACAAGCATCTTTTTTACCGTCTGTTTAGGGCATAAAATATCCCCCGGGTTTTTGCTCAAATACCCGGGGGAATAAGATAATGAACTAATCCCTTATTTGGCAGCAGCCGAACCGTTCGCACCGCCTCTGTTACCGCGCGAGAACCAACGTCTAACGGTAGGCCACAAATCTTCAGTAATAAACTTGCGGTTAATAGCTGCGGACATGAAACCAGCCGCCCACGGTAAGGACAAAGCCGCCACTGTAGCCATAGCCGGATCTAATCCGAACACCGGGCCCAACCAATCGCCAAAGGCACCCATTACCATGGTTAACATACCGGACGTACGGGCCAAGATGTACATGGTGGATACAGCTGCTTTATTAGCCGCGTTTTCAGGGCGGTTCATTTCAATAGTTTGTAACACGTTGGCCCAGTTGGAGAACCCAAGCCCGGCCACGGCCCAGGCAACCGTTCTGGATGCTACATCTATCCCAGGCAACATAGAGAGTCCACCTGCCGTCAAACCGATTAGACCTGACAACCGCGCCAACGCTCTATCAGAAATAACACCTTTCTTCATCATACTCGCCCCGAGTTTACGACCTAAGAACACCGTCAAGTAAGCGGAAGCGAAAGAAGCCAACATAGCGGTAGACGGATTTTCAATCGTTGATTTAAAGAACGTACCCGGACCGCTGTTAAAACCTATTCCCATGAAGTGCGCACCGGCCGTCGTAAGGAACAGTTTGCGCAACGCCGGCGATTGGAAACCGAAGGTTAAGTTTTTGCGTAAATCGCTGTTTTGCCACCACGCAGCTAAACCGCCCTTACCGGCAG
>JAKSPG010000155.1 GCA_024405075.1 Elusimicrobiaceae bacterium
CTTCAATCTAATTAACTTAAAACCCAAACGCTCCAATGATGCGCCGGATACCATTACTAAGATTTATACGCTCAGCTATATTTCGCTGCAGAACATCGGTTCTGCTTCCAGCGAAGTTAGCAGCATTATGCCGCAGGATGTTTCTTCTTCCGGCGGTTCATCTGGAGATTCTTCTTCCAGTGGCTCTGCTTCCTCCTCTGGCCTAAGCGGTGTTTCCGGCGGAACGAACTCCGACGGTGGCGCGGCTGAAATTACTGGCATTATCAGAAGCATGCTCTCTCCGGTGGGCAAAATTGCGGTAGACCCGCGCACCAACAAGCTCATCATTACCGACGTAGCGGAAGTGTTCCCACAAGTGGAAAACATTTTAGCGGAATTGGATATCAAACCGCCGCAAATTTTAATTGAAGCCCAAATCGTAGAAGTAAACAAAACCAGCGGGTTGAACCTGGGTTTTGAATACGGTGGCGGTGACGGTACGCTGATTTCTTCTACCGGCCCCAAGCGTATAGTGGATTTGGACTATGTCCGCGGTAGAGGCGTTTCCGGCTGGAACTTCATCTTCCCCAGTGCCGATCAAGTCGGTGGAGACGGTGGAGACGGTGGCGGAAGTTCCTCATCTGAAAGCTCCGGAAGCAATGAAGCCGGTTTGTTAGACTTCTCGGCCTTCAACATTGTGTTGCGCACCTTGCTTACCCGTGGGGAAGCTAAATATTTAGGTAAACCCAAAGTCGTTACGTTAAATAACAAAACGGCTACCATTACCACCTCTACGGATGCTGCGGTGGGGTACACGCAGAGTGTGTCCGGCAGCGGCGATGCTACCATGACGACGAAATCGGCCGAACGTAAACGTGTCGGTTTAATATTACAGGTAACCCCGCAAGTTAACCGCGAAGGATACGTGACATTATACGTACAACCGTCGTATTCGGATGTTGTTAGCTCCGGGTTTGACGATACGAAAGATACGATCACCCGCGCGGCTTCCACTTTGGTCCGCGTGAAAAATGGCCAAACGGTAGTTATCGGCGGGTTGTTAACCTCGCGCGAAACGGAACAAATCCGCAAAGTGCCTTTCTTGGGTGATATACCGATAATCGGCTGGTTATTCTCCAGCAAAGCCACGTCCAAGAGCACCACGGACCTGGTCATCTTTATTACGCCTACCATCTTGGCGGAATAAAGCATAACTGTTTAAACGGTTTCTCCGTCTGCCGCCGTATACATACGGCGGCAGATGGGTGAAGTATAAGGAAGGAATAGGAAAATGGCAAAATCATTACAGGAAATTTTAATAGACCAAGGCACGCTTACTGCGGAGCAAGTCAAACGGATTCAATTGTATGTCAAGCAAAATAACGTTCCGTTTGCCGAAGCGGTGGTACGTTTGGCTATGGCCTCGGAAGAACAGGTAATGATGGCTTTGTCCAAACATTTTTCTGTTCCGTATGCTTCCAAAGAAAATGGGATTCTGGTTCCGGAAAAGGAACAGAACCTGCAAAAAATTATTCCCGAAAAATTTGCCCGCGACAACATGGTTATCCCGTTGTTCGTGGAAGAAGATGCTCTGGCGGTTGCGTTACTGGACCCGACTAACCTGTTTTTAATTGAAAATATTAAAATGATGTCCGGCAAGCAAGTACAGCCGTTCATCGCCAGTAAAAGTCAACTGCTAAACGCGATGGATTTGTTTTACTCCAGCAAGAACTTGCTGGAAGAGGTCATGAGCGAGGCCGCCAAAGGGCAGGGAAACGATGTCTCTACTGACGGAAGTGACGAAGAAGTAGAAGTGTCGGGGGTGTTGGACCTGGATAAACTTTCGCCCAACTCCTCGCAGTATGTTAAACAGGTAAACGCCATTTTGCGCCAGGCTATTGCGGAGCGTACGTCTGATATTCACCTGGAACTGTTTGACGAGCGTGTATCGCTTCGTTTCCGTATTGACGGTTCCTTGTATGAACGTACCGCCCCGGCGCGCGAGTCCGTAAACGCTATTATTTCCCGTATTAAGATTTTGTCTAAATTGGATATTGCCGAAAAGCGTTTGCCGCAGGACGGTTCGTTTACGATTCGTTACCAAAACCGTTCCATTGAAGTCCGTGTGTCAGTTTGTCCGGCTGTGTATGGGGAAAAGCTCGTGCTTCGTATCTTGGATAAAGGTACGGGGGAAATGAACGTAGATAAATTGGGTTTTGAGCCGGAACAGAAAAAAGCGTTTTTGGAAGCTGCCAATTTACCGCACGGATTAATTTTCTTAACCGGGCCGACTGGGTCCGGTAAATCTACCACGTTAAACGCGGTGCTTACCACAATTCGTACGCCGGAACTTAACTTTATGACGTTGGAAGACCCGGTGGAATACAAACTGGCTGGTATCAGCCAGGTACAGGTGAAACCGGCCATTGGGCTTACCTTTGCGGCAGGTTTACGTTCGTTCTTGCGTCAAGACCCGGACGTTATTCTGGTGGGGGAGGTGCGCGATAACGAAACGGCCGAAGCTTGCTTGAAAGCGGCTCTTACCGGTCACTTAGTGCTTTCTACGCTGCATACTAACGACGCTTTAGGTGCCGTGCCCCGTTTAATTGATATGGGCATGGAGCCGTTCTTGTTGGCCAGCTCTCTGGCCTTGGTGGCGGCCCAGCGTTTAGTGCGTATTTTGTGTCCTTACTGTAAGGTACCGCATATTCCGGATGCCGCTACTCTGGGACGTATTATCCAGGAAGGGCGCCTAAGCCCGCGGGATCAAAATTCCTGGACGTTTTTCCGCTCTGTGGGTTGTCCTAAATGCTTTGGTACAGGGTTTATGGGACGGCGTGCGATTTACGAAGTGTTCCGCATGACTGATGAGATGCGTAACATCATTTATAAAACACAAGATTTAGTAGAACTGCGCGAAGCGGCTGTACGTTCGGGTGCGCTTAACTTGCGTGCGAATGGTTGGCGCAAAGTGGTACATGGGCAAACCACCATTGATGAGATTTTAAGTATTACTACGGCGGACGAATAAAATGCCGCCGGTGTGTGCGCGGCCAATTCCGGCACACTCAAGTCAGTAACCAGCGAGAAAAATACTTATGAAAAAATATACGTATACGGTAAAAGATGCAAACGGTAGGGTGTTACGTGGTACCATCTCCTCGGGTAACCGCGAAA
>JAKSPG010000156.1 GCA_024405075.1 Elusimicrobiaceae bacterium
CATTTCGGTAGGCATTTTTTTAACTTCAATTTTACCGGCACGACGACCATGTCCCACCGGCAACTTATATCCGCCGTGAAACGTGAATAGCACCAATAGCACCAGCGGCGTGGCCGCCAGAATTCCCATCGCAATAATTGGATGATTTGTCACCCAAGTGCGCGTTTTTCTAATAACGGCAAGAACGCGTGATTTGAGTGTGATGGATGAAAAATTAAAAGGTGACATGTGGCAATACCCCTGCTATTTTTTAAAACGAATTAAAGCTTGCTCCGCAGCGGCTTGTTCGGCCAATTTTTTATTGTGCCCCTTGCCCAAGGCCAATTCCTGGCCGCCCAGGCAAACCCGCACGGTAAATACCTTATCGTGCTCCGGCCCGACGGTCTGTACAACTTCGTACGTAGGCGTAGATTTACCTAACTTCTGCAGGTATTCCTGCAACATGCTTTTGAAATCCCGCGCATCTTGGGCAAGTGCCTGCGTACGTACCCACGGTAGAATAACCGCTTCAGCACTGGCGTAACCACCATCTAAATAAACAGCCCCTATCACGGCTTCTACAGCGTTGGAAATAATACTGTCGCGCTCCCGTCCGCCGGAGGAAATTTCCCCGTGGCCCAAAAGCATAAAACGACCCAACCCCATTTGCTTCCCCCACAAATGAAGATTGCGCCTGGAAACAAGGTTAGATTTAATTTTAGAAAGCACCCCCTCCTCCACTTGAGGGCACTGGCAGTACACATAATCTGCCACCACCGCCCCCAAAATGCTATCCCCCAGGAACTCCAACCGCTCGTTATGTTTCGTACGGCGATGTTCCCCGGCAAAGGATTTGTGAGTGAGTGCTTCCTTTAAAAATTCCTTATTTCTAAAGCAGTACCCGATGATACTTTCAATATCCGTGTACACTTTATTTATTTGGCGTTTTGTTGAATATATTCAATTGCTTCGCCGACGGTTTTGATTTTTTCAGCTTTTTCGTCCGGAATTTCAATATTGAATTTATCTTCCAACGCCATGATGAGTTCTACCGTATCCAAGGAATCGGCACCCAAGTCATTGACGAACTGGGCTTCGGGTTTTACTTGATCGGCTTCAACCCCTAAGTGTTCTACGATAATATCTTTTACTGCTTCTTGTACGTTTTCTACAGACATGTTGTCCTCCGTATTTTTTTAAAGGGATGCCCCTTGCTGATTTACTGCAAATCCTACATATACAACCCGCCGTTTACGGCGAGCACCTGCCCCGTAATGTACGAGGCGTCTTCCCCGGCTAAAAAAAGTACAGCCCGGGCGATATCTTGCGCGCAAGCAAAGCGTTTTAACGCAATAGCTTCCAACGCCTTATTTTTCACGTCCTGCGGCAACGCATCCGTCATGGGCGTTTGCACAAAACCGGGAGCCACCGCATTGACACGCACATTGCGGGAACCGAATTCTTTGGCCAAGGTTTTGGTTAGACCGATAATCCCGGCTTTGCTGGCTGCATAATTGGCCTGCCCCGGATTACCCATTTGCCCAACAACAGAAGTAATATTCACAATACTTCCATTGCGTTTTTTAAACATCACTTTTAATGCCGCTTTGGACATAAAAAACGTGCCTTTGAGGTTGACGTCAATGACGTCATCCCACTCCGCTTCGCTCAAGCGGACGGTCAAATTGTCTTTCGTAATGCCGGCATTGTTAACTAACACCTCTACACTGCCTAACTCTTTAACCGTATTTTGTACGAAATCGTCACACGAAGCAACATCCGCAATATTCACCACCTGCGTGTACAATTTTCCCCCAAAAACCGCTAATTTTTCGGCGGCCTGATGTAACGCTGCCTCGTGCGTAGCACAAAGGGAAAGATTCGCCCCCGCTTTGGCAAAAGCTTCGGCCAATGCAAAGCCGATACCGCGCGTAGCTCCCGTAACGATTACATTTTTCCCTTTAAAGTCAGCCATGGGTTAATTTTCCTCGTGCAAACTTTTTTCAATTTGCTCAAACGTCGGTGCTAAAGCTGCCATTTTAGCCCCTACATCACCGATAAAATCTTTTTCCACCAACCGGGCAGCTGTTTCTATAGCATGTAAAATAGCCGTTTGGTTGGAACGTCCGTGTGCAATAATAGCCACCCCATTTACCCCAACCAGCGGCGCACCGCCGTATACATCCGGGTTCGTGTGGTTTTTTACGGCCTTAAAAGCTCCCTTGGACAAGAGTGCCCCCAACATCGCTAACGGCCGTTTTTTCACTTCGCGCTTAATAAGGTTGATCATCGTTCTGGCCAATCCTTCGGCTAGTTTTAACACGATGTTTCCTACAAAGCCATCGCACACGATTACATCGGTTTCGCCGGTATTTACATCACGGCCTTCTATCGTTCCGCGGAAATTCACGCCGATTTTACGCATATGCGGTACGGTGTGTTTAACCAGCATGTTACCTTTGGTTTCTTCCTCACCGATAGACAACACGCCAACCGACGGGGCCGGGATATCAAACACTTTTTGCATATAGGTAGAACCCATCACAGCAAATTGCAACAAATGAATCGGTTTACAATCGGCATTGGCTCCACCGTCTAACAGCAAGCTGACTCCACGATACGTGGGCATTGGCGTAGCTATAGCCGGGCGCAATACCCCTTTAATACGACCCATGCCAAACAGGGCTGCCACCATGGCCGCCCCCGAGTGGCCTGCCGACACAAATGCATCGGCTTGGTGTGTACGGACCAAGTTGGCACAAACCACAATGCTGGCATTCTTTTTCTGGCGGCATTCTTTGGCCGGTTCCGCATCCATGTTAATTGTTTCAGGTGCGTGAACAATGCTTAAGCGTTTGGGCAGAACAGGGCGCCCTTGGGCCGACAATTCTTGGCGCAACACGCCCTCGTCCCCCACCAACACTACCTCTAACTGCGGGTTGTGCTTGAGGGCTTTTAGAGCGCCCAACACATTGGGCTTTGCACCGAAATCACCACCAAGGGCATCCAGGGCTATTTTCATAAATTAGGGTTTATTTTGCTTCAGCTTGGGGCTGCTCTTTTGTTTTGGGAGCGGCCACGACTCTGTCCTTATAAGACCCGCAAGACGGGCA
>JAKSPG010000157.1 GCA_024405075.1 Elusimicrobiaceae bacterium
TCCATTTGCCCAATCACCCCTTGTGCGGATGAATCAATAGTGCTCCCTACGGAAACCGCGTCTACGACCTGCACTTGAGCGTCCAAATTGGCCCCGTACAAGACCTCGGTCGCACGCTGATAGGCGTGTGCGATGGCTGCTTCACGGCTCATGATACGGCGTTGGGAGCCGGCGGCGTGGGCCGGGTTGGCTGCGCCGAAACCGCGTACCCACAGGTAATCGCCCGTAAGTAACGTGTCGTTAAAGGCAGGAGCAATCGCTCCGTTTTTCACAGCCGGTTTCAAGGTGGTGGTGCAGGCGCATATGCTGCACGCGGCCAGCAAGGTGATTAGCAAATGTTTCATTTTTACCTCAACAATTCCGAGATAACTTTTACGTACGTGCTGGGTGAGCGCAGGGCTTCGGTATTGATGATACCGCAACGGATGAGCATAATTTCCAGCATATGTGTTAAGATATCATAGAAATTTTCCCGTACGGACGGTTCGCTCTCGTTCATCGCCGGGCCTATTTTTACGGCACCTCGCAATTTTTTGTTATCGCACAGATTGGCAATTTTAAACGCGGACGAAATAATATTTTCCGTAGAGTACGAAGAACGCACGGCAATTTCAAACCCGCCTTTGATGCCTAATTCTTTGGCGCGTTGTTCCAGCGCGTATACCATCCAACTCATGGCTCCGGCACTGTTATTGGGGTAGAAGAAGCCGATGCGTCCCCAGTCTGTATTACTGGACGGACTAAGCGAAGTAACGGAGGCCGGGTCTTTGGCTAACAGCTCGCTGTTGGGGTCCTCGCCGTTGGTGGCCAATAATTTTTCAAACATGCCGGCTTGGGAGCGTTCAGCTTCTTGCAAGTGAGGGAATACCAAATTTTCCAGCACCTTTAAACGGCGGATGTTGCGTACCACCGTGCTAAGCGTCATGTGCGGGTCGTTAAAGAATTGGGTAATTTGAGAATCACTCAAATCCACACCGTTATTTAAGAGCATGCGCTTTACAATTTTAAAATGCACATTACCCGTTGTGGGCTTTAATTCGGAAATCCATCCCGAATCCAGCCGGAATTTAATCAAGTCTTCCAGCTTTTGCAAGCTATCCGGCGGATATTTGGAGGTAATAACAATTTGCTTTTGCTCTTTTAAGAAAGAATGGAGCAAACGGGAAATATACGCACGGTTTTGTTCGTTGACGGCCAGTAAGTGGATATCGTCAATAAGTAGTACTTTGACGGTATTCATAAACCGTTCAAATTTATCAATATTTCCTTCCATGACATACCGTTGGATACCGCGCGAAAAACGCACGCCGTTTGTCATAAATACATTTTCCTGACCGTAGCGTTTGGAAAATCCGTATGCCATGGCATTTAAGAAATGGGTTTTACCGGTACCGGTGGCCCCGTGGAAAACAAGCGGGTTATACATTTTGCCCGGGTTTTCTATGACTGAAATAGCCGTGGCATGTGCAAAACGGTTGACGGAGAGTACCAAATTCTCCAGCGTATAAGTCGGCAAGAGAGGAACCTCCAACGGCCAGTTGTGTTTTTTAAGCTCGGACACCGGTAACTCAATGGAATGGTCAATTTTCCCTTGTTTTTCTTGTGCCGCCGGTGCGGACGCAGGAGCCGGTGCGGGCGCGGGAGTTGGTACGGGCGCAGGAGCCGGTGCCGGAGCCGGTACGGGTGCCTTGGCAACAGGCAACGGTTTAAGCACGGTTCCCGTTGTGGGCGGCTTGGGTGCGGACGTTCCGGGGGCCGCGGGCGCTTTGGGAGCTGGCGGCTTGGGCGGTAAAACTTTCTTCTCCTTGCGGCGGATGCGGAACATGGTTTGCCCCTCCGGGTTGCTTTCCTTTTCAACCTTCGGCTGGGGTTTTGCCTGAGATGGCACCGTTTTTTTTGTTTGAGTTGTCTGTTTCTCTTTTCGGCGCAACAAGGTTTGCACCGGATGAGCTATCGGTTTGGTGTCCGTTTCCGTTTCTAATGTTTCGGGTTGCGGGTCCGGTTGCGTTTTCTCTTCCTGGGGCTGTTGCAAGCCGAGGGTTTTTTCGTATTGGCTACGCATGGTTTCAATACTTAAAGTGGAGTCTAAGTTAAATGTTTTTTCCAATACGTCCGAGCTTTGGGCGCGGATGGTGATTTCCGGCAAATTGGCCGGGGTTCGTTTGGATAAGAAAGAATGCTCTTTCTGTTCCTCGGACTGTGTAGCCGCGATTTCTTCCGGGATTTCCGTTATATCCTGTTGCGGACGGTGAGCGCCTGCCTCGTCTTGCGGTGCTTGCTTTTGCATATTTTCGGGGAGCACCAAGTTCGGGTCGGTATTGGCGTGTTTCACAAAGCCTAAATCCTTTTCGGTTAGGCGGTCAGTTACGGTATGTAAGTCTTCCAGTTCTGCTTCGCAATTTTCTTCTTGCATGTTTTGCTCAAACACATTAAAACTTTCTTCCAAACTGGCTTTTTTGTCCGAGGTGGCGGCTTCTATTTTCTGCGCGCGCTTGGCTTGGGCCACTTTGGTCAGTTCTTTATTTTCTACATCAGAAAATACATCGTATTTTGTATCTTCATTAAAAAAGTTTTCCGGCGGCATTTTACCCAGCAGTGTGTCTTCCATGTCTTTGATGAGCATATCTTTATCGCTAATCGTCAAACTGCCGGTAGAGATTTTTACAGCGTGGTTATCCGCTATTTCGGCTGTCGGTTGGTTGGGATCGTCCAGCGTGCGGACCACGTGGGCTTCCAGCGAAATGTTTTGGCCTTGTTCGGTCGGCGTTGCCGTTAAATCGGTCTCATCCAAATGGAAAAAAGTCGTTTCTTCGTTAATATCCGGGGCGAGGCCGGTAAAAAAAGAAGTTTTATCTGCTTGCGGGGTATTAAATAACGGGTTTCCCAACGTGCCGTTCGGAACAAATTGGTTAATTTTTTGGCTCTGTTCTACGACTTCGCGCATGGCGGTGCGGATTTTTTCTACCGTTTCGTCGTCTAAATTGGAAGAAAGAGCCAGCGCATACGAGTAGGGTGCCACCGTTTTGACCGGGGGCT
>JAKSPG010000158.1 GCA_024405075.1 Elusimicrobiaceae bacterium
TTGCTGATTTGGCGTGTTTTCTCTTTGATTTGCTCGGTCGTTAAACCTGGTTGGTTTAACATACCCATAAGTTCTTGGCGATACCCGTCCATCAACTTACCGGCTTGGTTGGCGGCTTTAGTACCGAACGCCTCTTTCATGCTTTTAACGATACCTGTTTTTTGACGAGCCAACTGCCTATCAACCGAGGCAAACGGTCCGGCGTTTTGCGACGAAGTTCCCTCCTGCGCCGTTTGCGAATTGCGAGAGAGGTACTTTTCTATATTCATGTCTTTTTTACTTTTGGGAAGCATGGCCCGCAAAATAGCTTCTTCTACCTTATCGGACAGACCGTTTAATTGCTTTTCCAACGCTCCGCGCTGTTTTTTAGGAAGCGAGGCCGTATACGGTAACAAGGTCTGCGCGGCATGGGCGGTTTTATCTTCACTCGCTAACGGAGCAAAACTCCCTTTTGTATGAGTGGGATACGCCCGACCGCTGCGACCCGCAAAAGCTGCCTGATGGGCCTTGTTTTCCCCCACGCTTTGAACGGCTTGCTCGTACATGTTTGTAGGTGAAGAAGGCCATGCACCGTGCCCCGGCTGTAAATGCTTTGGTTTTTGGCTAAAACGTTTGTGATCCGGCCGTTTGAACGGGTCCGCAGTGTTGGCCGCGCCAGATTGTAAGGGCCCTCTCTCGGAACCGGATTTAAGAGCAAGCGAGCCTGCCCCTTCCAAGGAGGGCAAAGCACCCAAAAATTCTTGAGTTTTCAGCTGTTCCAAATCGGTATTGCGAACAGGGTACGCCTGTTGTTTGCGTGAGCGAAGGGAAGTTTGTCCGTTTTCTTGCCTGGACAGGTAAAACCCGGCGGCTAATACCGCCAGTAACAAAATAATCACAAAAGTTACTATAAAAAAAGATTTATTTTGATTCATTGTTTTACCTGCCAGTTTTTAGACCTTACTCAAAAAAAACATTATGCTTCTTTTATAATAGCTATGCCTAATTCCTGCAACTGTTTTTCGTCCACTTTATTGGGAGATTCAGTCAGCGGACAAGCCGCTTGAGCCGTCTTGGGGAAAGCGATTACTTCACGGATAGATTCTTCCCCGGCCAGTAGCGCGGTAATACGGTCTAATCCCAGGCCGATACCACCGTGTGGCGGTGCGCCGGCTTCCAAGGCGTTTAACAACATACCAAAGCGAATAGCCGCATCTTCTTTACTGTGTTTCATCAACGCCAAAATGCGCTCTTGCACGTCGCGGCGGCAATTGCGCACGGAACCGGAAGCCAATTCGTTTCCGTTAAGCACGAGGTCAAACTGATACGAGCGGACGGAGCCGGGGTCTTTTTCCAAGTTCGGCAAATCTTCTTCCACCGCCGCCGTAAAAGGATTGTGCGCCGCATCCCAGCGGTCTTCCTCCGGGATATACTCCAAAAGCGGGAAATTGGTAATCCACGCGAATGCCCAATCGGTTTTTTGCGGAAGTTCTTTTACCAATTCTTTACGCAGCGCACCCATAAACGTTTGGCAGGTGCGTAGGTTGACATCGCTACCCACTAACATCAAATCCCCGTCGGCGGCGTTCAAGGCTTGTTGCAACGCTTGCAGTTCTTGCGCCGTGAAGAATTTGGCCGCCGGGCCTTCGCACGTAGCTCCTTTTATTTTAAGCCACACGAGTCCTTTGGCGCCGTTTTTCTTAGCTAATTCCGTTAGTTTATCCAGACAGCCGCGCGAGTAAGCGGCCCCTTTTTCGGCCTTGAGGGCATAAATCGCTCCTTTGGCCGCCAACACATCCTGGAATACTTTAAAGCCCGTATTTGCAAAAATTTTTGCCACGTTGACAAGTTGCAATGAATAGCGCAAGTCCGGCTTATCCGAACCGTATTTATCCATCGCTTCATCAAACGGTAATTTCATAAACGGTGTCTGTAAATCTTTCCCGGCTGTTTTGAAAATTTCCTTCATCAACCCTTCCACGACCTCGTGGATATCGTCAATCGTTACGAACGACATTTCCATGTCAATTTGTGTATGTTCGGGTTGGCGGTCAGCACGCAAATCTTCATCGCGAAAACACCTCGCCAGTTGGAAATAGCGGTCAATACCGCTGGCCATTAAAGTTTGTTTGAACATCTGCGGGCTTTGCGGAAGCGCGTAAAATTCCCCATGGTGCACGCGCGAAGGAACGAGGTAATCCCGTGCTCCTTCCGGCGTAGAACGCGTTAAAACAGGGGTTTCCACTTCCAAAAATCCTTGTCCGTCCAAATACCGCCGGGCCGCTTGGGCAATGCTGTGGCGCAGGAGTAAATTAGCATACATTTTGGGGTTGCGTAAATCCAAATAGCGGTATTTCAGGCGGATTTCTTCCGCTACACCGCGGGAATTTTCCACTTCAAACGGCAACGGGATACATGTATTTAAAACTTTTAAGTCTTCCACTAAAATTTCAATTTCACCCGTTTTCATATTCGGGTTTTTGGCTCCATCAATACGGGGCTTTACCGTTCCGGTTACTTCAACAACATATTCGTTGCGCAGTCCGTATGCGGTATCAAAAAACGGGCTGTTCGGTTCTACGACGAGTTGGCACACGCCGTTTCGGTCGCGTATGTTGATAAACAGCACTCCCCCGTGGTTACGGTAACTGTCCACCCAGCCACACAAAGTTTGTTTAGTGCCTACTAATTGAGCGGTAATGTCGCCACAATAGTTGGTTCGTTTCATACTAATTTTTTAACCTCGTTTGGTAAAGCGTCAAAGGAGATCCGTTTTTGGTCCCCCGTCTGTAAATTTTTAAAAGTCACTTCGCGTGCGGCCAGCTCGTCAGAACCGATAATCACCGCGTAGGAAGCACCGCACCGGTCGGCTTGTTTCATTTGACCTTTGATGTTTTTATCAAACAGCCCGCCTTCACAACGGATACCCGCGGCACGCAAGGTTTGCATGAGATTAAAGGCTGTTTCGTTAC
>JAKSPG010000159.1 GCA_024405075.1 Elusimicrobiaceae bacterium
GCCCTTCCGCAATACAAAGTTGCTAAATATAAGGCGGATTATGTTAAACTGGAAACGATAGTTTCCTCCTTGGCGGATGCCGCTGAGCGGTATTATTTAGCAAATGGTGTTTACCCGGCAAGATTCGATGAGCTTGATACCGAATTCCCCGGAGCTATTACAACAGAGTACTCAACGTCAACCTATTCATATAGATATTATGGAAATTTTCCAAACGAGGGCTATAACTTACATGTTAATAGCGCGGGAACTGTGTATGCTACCAATCAACATAATTCGTTTTATATAGGGCTCAAATATCGTCAGGGAGCGTGGGGGAATTGTAAAGTGTGTCGGGCATCTTCCGTTGATAAGGCTAGCCAAACAGTATGCGAACAGGAAGCCGGTACTAAAAATTACCAAACGACTGGAGCCGGGTCGGCAGCTTCATCGTACGGATTGCTAAGCAATAACTCAATGTATAGCTATTTTTATCAATCGTATGGGCAATATGCTCAATAATATGTCACCGCAGTTTTTTAATAGTAATTAGAAAAAAACGCCCCGGGGAAACCCCAGGGCATTTTTTCTAACGGTAAAACTTATTTCGCTTTGTTAGCGGCTTTAGCCAAGCGCGATTTTTTGCGGGCGGCCGTTTTCCAGTGGATGACTTTCTTTTTGGCGGCCTTGTCAATGCAAGAATTCGCTTTTTTCAAATCTTCTTTCAAAGAAGCGGCTTTCGTGCTAGCGGAAGCTTTTACTGCTTTAGTGGCCAAGCGAACTTTTTTAGTTAAGCCTTTATTGGCGGAAGTTCTTTTGACGGCTTGGCGTTGCGCTTTGATAGCGCTAGTGTGTCTACCAGTTTTTAATTTTGCCATTTGTAATAATTCCTCTATACAAAAATCGGTACATATATTTTATCCAATTTCCGCCTGCAAGGTCAAGTATGTTACAATGTATCCATGGACCCGCGAATAGACATCCTACCCAAAAGCCCGGGCGTGTATATAATGCGCGATAAATCGGGCACCATTATCTATATCGGAAAAGCTAAAAATTTGTCCGATAGGGTCAAGCAGTATTTCCAGGAATCTAACCTCTATTCGCGCGGGTGGAAACTACCCAGTTTGCTCCCGCTCATCGCCAAGATTGATTACATCGCATGCGACAGCGAGCGCGACGCGCTGGTATTGGAAGAAAAACTCATCAAAGCGTACCAGCCGTTTTTTAACTCCATGGGCAAGGATGGCAAAAGTTACCCGTACCTCAAAATTACGATGAGCGAAGATTTTCCGCGCCTTGTGCTCACGCGTCGCGTAATTAAGGGGAAAGACGTATATTTCGGGCCGTATCCTAAATCATATATCGTACGCAGTTTGATGCGGTTCTTGTGGAAAAGTAAATATGCACCGCTTCGTCCGTGCAAGTGGAGTTTCTCGCGCGAAAAACCGCTTGCGCCTATTAAAATAAATACCTGCATTTATTACCATACGGGCCAGTGCCCCGCGCCGTGCGCCGGGAAAATTTCGTACGAGGACTACCGCGCGCTCGCCCAGCGTATGGCAGATTTTTTGGCCGGGAATTATGGCGAAATTACCGAAAGACTAACCGCCCTCATGCACCACCATTCGCAGAAAATGGAGTACGAGCGCGCGGCTGTTTTCCGCAATTTTCTAAATGCCATAGCGCATATGAAAGAGCGTGTTATCGTCGGTAAATTTAAAGATGAAAAAATAACTACCGCCATGAAAAATACCGATAAACTCCAGCGGCTTGCCGAAGTAATCGGTCTAAAAAAACTGCCCGCGCACATTGAAGCGTTTGATAACTCGCACCTGTTCGGGCGCGAGGCCGTGGGCTGTATGGTCTGTTATATTAACGGCGAGAAAAACCACGAACATTACCGCCGCTTTAAAATCCGCTCTAAATTGCCCGCGCGCGGGGGGAGCGATTTTACGATGATGGAAGAGAGTGTTTTTAGGCGGCTACGGCAAATCAAGCGCGACCCGTCGCACGCGCCCGATTTAATTTTATTAGATGGTGGAAAAAGCCAAATTACAGCCGCACTAAACGCGTTTGAACGTGCGGATATGTATATCCCATTTATTGCGCTAGCCGAAACACATGAGGGGATTTATTTACCCGGTGCGGCAGAAAGTATTAAACTGCCTATCGGGGATCCGGCATTAAATCTCTTAATGGAAATTCGTGACGAAGTCCACCGCTTTGCCGTTACCTACCACCGCAAACTACGCGACAAAGATGTATTTGGGAAATAATTACGGCAAACAGTAATAGATATTTGTGGCGCTGCGACGATATTCGGTTCCGCCCATTGTGCGCATGATTTTGTCGGCCCGGCTATCATTTATTGGGGTTATAGCTAGTTTCTGCGACGGACATTGTTTGGTGTTTGTGGCAATGGTGTACATGCCAAACTGCACATGGTCTGTTTTAGCATAAACAATACTGTCATAAGAGAATAATGAAATATAAAAACCATTGTAGTTGGCGATCTCTCCTGTATTGCGTTCCCCGGGGGGAGTTATTGAGTTGGGGGTGGGAACTCCTACGCCAAGTTCATCAAAGGTAAGAGCCCAGGTCCCATTGGCTAAAATGTAAGCGTTTTGGGCATCGCGCACGCTGCGTAAAATGGGCATCAGCCGGGCGATACGTGCTTTGGTAACGGTGGCTTGGTATTGCGGCAGGGCGACCGCCGCAAGGATACCGATAATTAAAACCACTACTAATAGTTCAATAAGCGTAAATGCGTTTGTGTTTTTCATAACAACGACTCCTTTGTTATTTTTTGCCAACACTTTATTATCGTTTTTTTTTTTGATGTGTCAAGAAAATTTTGCCG
>JAKSPG010000016.1 GCA_024405075.1 Elusimicrobiaceae bacterium
GCACAACGGTAAATTATGGCATTTGCGCTACAAAGGCGAGGACGGCTCCGAAGGCATTGTCATTGCCACCACCCGCCCGGAAACGATTTATGCCGACGCCGCCATCGCCGTCAATCCCAAAGACAAACGCTTTACGGGTATGATTGGTAAAAAAGTAATTATTCCGCTGGCCAACCGTGCTATTCCGATTATTGCCGATGAGGCCGTGGAAATGGAATTTGGTACGGGTGCTTTGAAGATTACGCCGGCGCACGACGCGACGGACTACGAGGTTGGCAAACGCCACAATTTACCCATTCTAACCGTCATCAACGATAAAGGCAAAATGATTAACTGCCCCGAAAAATACCTAGGTATGGACCGCGACGTCTGCCGCAAAGAAACCGTTAAAGATTTAGACGCCGCCGGTTTACTGGTAAAAGAAGAAAAATACAACAATGCCGTCTCCACCTGCTACCGCTGCCACAGCACCATTGAGCCGTTTATGAGTGAGCAGTGGTTCGTGAAAATGGATAAATTGGCCGCACCGGCTATTGCGGCGGCCGAGTCGGGCGAACTCGCTTTCCACCCGGCCAACTGGAAGAATCCGTTTTTGAATTGGCTTAAAAATATCCAAGACTGGTGTATTTCGCGCCAGATTTGGTGGGGGCACCGTATCCCTGTGTGGTATTGCCGTCACTGTAGCGGCAAAGGGCTCACCTTCGCTACTGACCAACAAGGCCACGAGCAACTTACAAAAGTGTCTTTTGAAGACGGTGCACAGCCGATTGTTTCCTTTGAAAAACCGGCGGCGTGTCCGCATTGCGGCGGGCATGACCTCGTGCAAGACCCGGACGTGTTAGATACGTGGTTTTCTTCCGCCTTATGGCCGATGTCTGTTTTCGGCTGGCCGGAAAAAACGGCGGATATGCAACATTTTTATCCTACCAGTGTGATGGTTACCGGGTATGAAATTCTCTACTTGTGGGTAGCACGCATGGTAATGACCGGTTTAGATTTTACCGGAAAGTTACCCTTTAAAGATGTGTACTTAAACGGTATCGTGCGCGATAAAAGCGGTCAAAAGATGAGTAAATCCAAAGGCAACGTCATTGACCCGTTGGATATGACAGCTAAATACGGTACGGACGCGGTACGTTTTTCGCTACTGATGCAAGCTGTCCCCAGCAAGGATATCCCGTATGCTGAAGAAAGCATCACGGGCGCGCGTAATTTTTGCAACAAGCTGTATAACGCTTCGCGCTTTATCTTAATGAACATGGAAGGGATTAAAGGCCCACTTCCGATGCCCAAAGAGGTTACCGAACTGGCCGACAAGTGGATCTTAGATCGCTTTGCCAATGCCATTAAAACGGCACGCGAAGGAATTGAAAAATATAATTTGGCCTTGACGGCAAATGCGTTATATCACTTCCTGTGGGGTGATTTCTGCGACTGGTATATTGAACTAGCCAAGCAACGTTTCCAAACCAAAGAAAAAGAACACGTCATGGCGTTGTGTGTGCATATCTTGTATAACACGTTAAAAGCGTTGCATCCGCTGATTCCTTTTGTGACGGAAGAAATTGCAGCTTCGCTGCGGGAATACGTGGGAGAAACGCAGGAGTTTTTACTCAATCAAACCTACCCCTCTTTTGACTCGGCGCTTTGCTGTCCGCAAGCGGTCGCCAAAATGGATATCATTCAGGGAGTTACCCGAATGATTCGTACGATTCGTTCGCAGTTTAATGTACCGCCGGGATTAAAAATCTCCGTCGTGCTGACTGCCGCCAACGCGGACGAATTGGCCATCGTGCGCGAATACGCCGACTACATTAAACTCATGGCTAAAATTGAAAATTTAACCATTGAAACCAACGCCGCCAAACCCAAACAAACCGCCACGGCCGTGTTTGAAAATATAACGGTATACGTACCGCTAACGGGGTTGATTGATTTTGATAAAGAACGCAAACGGTTGGAAAAAGAACTGGCACAGGCCAACGCGAATATCGCTTCGCGCCAAGCGCGTTTGTCGCAGGAAAACTTCATTAAGCATGCCCCGGCCGAGCAAATTCAAAAAACGAAGGACGAACTGGCCGCCGCCCAATTGGCTTTGGCGCAGGTAACGGCTTCGTTGGAGGACTTAAACTAATGCGTAAACTGTGGATGACAGGGTTGGCAATCGTTTTGCCACTGGTTTGTTTGGCTCAAGCACTGCAGGATTGGAAAGCACTCTCCCAGTACGACAAAGAAGCGGTTAAAAAACAGCTTACCCAACGCTTGACTCGTTACGTTACGTTTGATACGCAAGCCCGGGAATCAGACCAAGTCCCCAGCACGCCCGGCCAAACCAAGCTGGCTAAAGAGCTGGCCAAGGAACTTAAAAAAAACGGAGCGCAGCACGTACAGGTAGATAAGTTCTCTATCGTAACGGCTGAAATCCCTTCCAACGTGGACAAACCGACCCCCACGGTAGCTTTTTTGGCTCACTCGGATACCGCGCTGGAAGCTTCCGGACGTAACGTGCGCCCGCAGATACACTCGTCTTACAAGGGAGGGCCCATTGTTATTGACCAAGCGCATAAAATTACGTTAGACCTCTCTAACGCGCCGCAACTGGCTCGCGCCAAAGGGCACGACATCATAACCGCTTCCGGTGATACCTTACTGGGAGCCGATGATAAAAGCGGTGTAGCGATTCTGCTTACGCTCACACAATACTTTTACGATCACCCCTCGCTGAAACACGGCCCTATTAAAATAGTTTTTACACCCGATGAAGAAACGGGAGCCGGCATTGACCACTTAGACGTAGCAGCCCTGGGAGCGCAAGCGGCCTATACACTTGACGGCAGCGACCTGGGAGAACTAACCGATGAAACTTTCAATGCCAAAGCGTTTACCGCTGTGTTTGAGGGCTACCGGGCCGTACATCCCGGCCAAGCCATGCATGCCCCGTTTGCCGATAATGTACTCATGGCGTCGGACTTCCACACGCTACTTCCCCGTTACAAACGGCCGGAAAACACGGCAGAGCGCCGCGGGTTTATTTTGGTAGACAGTATCACCACCGAGGCAGACCGCACCGAAGTAAAAGGTATTCTGCGTGCATTTAGCGACGAAGAAATGAAAACCCTGGTAAACGATGTTACCCAGGCATTTAACACGGTAAAAGCCATGAATTACAAGGGAAAAGATTTTTCGTTAGTGTTTACAGACCAGTACCGCAACATGAAAAGCGTGCTGCCGCCGCATGTTGTAAAATTGGCCGAAACTGCTATGCGCCAGGAAGGCATTACTCCCAAACGCCACGCCGCACGCGGCGGTACGGACGGGGCGCAACTGTCGTTTAAGGGGCTACCCACGCCTAATTTATTCTCGGGGCAGTACAACATGCACAGCACGCTGGAGTACGCCGACGTGGATGTGATGGAAGCGTCCCTTCGCACGGTTTTGCGCCTGGCCATGTTATGGGCCGAGCAACCCGGTACCAACTAATCAGCCGGATTTATCCACTTACCGCCCGCACCAACGGGCGGTTTTTTTATGCCAAAGGACCTAGTTGAAAATTAGGCCTTTTGGCCCTTGCGCTTTCCCGGTACAGATTATTACAATAAGAATATATTTTAAATATATCGGAGGAGTACATGAAGAAACTTTTGTCTTTTCTACCTGCCCTGTTACTTACAGGTTTATTTTCTACTGCTGCGCAAGCCACTCCCGCGCGCGTGAGTCCGTTGACCGCTCAAGTAGCCAGAAATTTAGCCGCCGTTCAAATGCACGCGCCGACCACGCCGGACAACAATCCGCAACGTAGAAACAAAACATTGGTTGAACAATACCGCTCTACCCTGTTTGACCGTTTCTTACAATATGTTACGTACAACAGCCAAAGCAGCTACACGGAAGAAATTACACCTGACCAAATTGCAACTGCCAAAAAATTGTACGAAGAAATTAAATCCTTAGGTTATCCGCAAGCACAACTCTCCGAACATCATTACATTTTTGTAAAGATTCCCTCTAATTTACCCGAAGGCCAACAGGCCCCTATTCTGGGTTTCAGCGCACACTACGATGTAACGCCGGACGTAACGACCAACAATGTGCACGCGCAAGTCATTAAAAATTACCGCGGTAACAAAATTGACTTAGGCGTCAACCCGAAAGGCGAACGGCAAGTGCTGGACCCGGATACCCCGCGCGACGCGTATTTAAAAACGCGCATCGGCAAAACGATTGTCACTTCCGACGGCACCACCAACCTGGGGGCCGACAACCGCGCCGGTATGTCTATTTTAATTACCTTGCTACAACTCTTGGCGGAAAACCCCAACCGGCCGCACGGGGAAATTCAAATGGTCATCGCCCCGAACGAAGAAACCGGCGGCGCAGCCGATTACATTACCGAAGTCCCCTACCGCCCGGAAATTGCGTTTGATTTTGACGGCAGTGTAGACGGCGAACTCATGGTAAACAATTTTAACGCACTGCAAATTCTCGTTACCGTTAAAGGGCACGAAGGGCATCAATCCAACGCGGACGGCACCTATATTAACCACGGCTTAGCCGCGGCCGATTTAGTCAAACAAGTATACGAGGACCCGTCTATCCCGCGCCGTTTTGCCGGAAACAGCATCGTAAACCCGCAATCTACAAACGGCCATTGGTTACGCTTGCCGACCGAAAGCCGCAACATGGAAGGTTATTTAGACGTATTTATCCAACGCCCGGCCAACGATGTAACGATTGTGGATTTCCGCGCGCGCAGTTTTGCGCAAGCCGATTTGGATGAAATTGAACAATTCATCCGGGAAATTACCGCTTTCCTCGCACAAAAATATGACGATGAAAACACGCAAAAGAAAGTAACGTTCTCCATTGAAACTAAATCTACCTATAATAACGTCGGTGAAACGGCCCACCCGGCTTCGTTGGACGTCGCCCGTGCGGCATTTGCCGGCGCCGGCGTAACCATGCGGCCCGTATCCGAACGGGCCGGCACAACCGGAGCTATCTTTGTAGCCGCCACCAAAAACGAAGAAGAAAAAATCGTCGGTTCGTTTATGCTCCTTACCGGCCAAAACAACATGCACTCGTACGTGGAATGGCTCAGCGAAGAAGATATGTTCAACGGGTTTTGGATCGGGCTTAATATCATGGACGAAGTAGCCCGGTTGAAAAAATAATATTTATTGAAAGCATGAAAATTTTAATTGCTACCGGTAATCCCCATAAATTAAAAGAATTGTTGGGTGTCCTTCCCACCAAAACGCGCCGCGGAACGCCACTGCAATATGTCAGTTTGGCGGACTTTTCGGGCCTGCATTTACCGCCCGAAAACGGCCAAACGTTGGAAGAAAACGCCGCGCTAAAAGCCGTATATGCGGCTAGAAAAACTGGGCTGGCCGCGATATCGGACGATACCGGTTTAGAAGTGGACGCGCTCAATGGTGCGCCGGGCGTGTATACCGCGCGTTACGCCGGAGCACAAGCCGATGACGACGATAACAACCGCAAATTATTAAGTGCTTTGGAACACAAACAACTACCACAGCGCACGGCGCGCTTTCGCACCATTGCCTGTTTGGCTACACCCGAGGGACAGACGTGTACATTTGAAGGCACGCTGGAAGGATTTATCGGCTTTGGTTACCGCGGCACGAACGGCTTTGGCTACGACCCGATTTTTATGGTAGACGACGGGAAAAAGGCCCTGGCCGAACTGACCGAAACACAAAAAAATAAAATCAGCCACCGCGGCAAAGCGTTTCGCAAACTAGCCGCACAGCTAACGGCCGAAGTGCCCGTCAAATAAATTTTAGACCCCCCGCCGAGTAAGGCGGGGGATTTTTTAGTTAAATACGTATACGTAGTTATCGCCGTTACTGGTGGCTTGGGAAAAACTTTTGTTTGTTACGCTCTCGCAGACCCGTTGGGCGCGCGGAGAGCTTTTAGCAGCATAACAACTCCTGCCATTTGACCCCCAATACGACATCACCCGAGCACTCCCCCCGGGATAACTTACGCTGCACAGACCATATCGCCCCGCGGTTCCGTTCTGCAGGGTGCAATAACCCCAATCCCAATAAATGTAGGTATCGTCCTCTCCGCCACCGCTGGTAGGAGCGGGCAAATCAGCTTCCGCCAATTGGCCCCATGTAGTTGCATATTCGCCGCTAGCCAAATAATGAACCCGTTGCGCATCCCATACTGCTTTATGCATAATAATGGCCTGCATAAATTTAGCTTTGTCCACCGCTTTTTGATACTGCGGCAACGCCACCGCCGACAAAATGCCAATGATGAGAACAACCACTAACAACTCAATTAACGTAAATGCTTTGACGTCTAAACAACCCGACAAACAATTTTTCTTTTTCATGCGTATCCCCCTCACTTAAAATTAGGTTATATGCGTATCGTACCAAAAAAAAAAACGATGTCAAGTTTTATTTTTTTCTCCCATGGCAATAGACGGTGCAACCAGCAAACAGCGGTTTTAGGCCGCTCGGTGAGCCGCCAGGATAAAAAATCCCCCGTCTTTCCAAAAGGAAAGACGGGGGGTATCAAATACAAAACAACTGATTTTTTTAAAACTCAATCGTCAGCATGGCAGGCGTAATTAGATACGCTAAATTAATCAGTGCCCCCATACTTAAAAACGGCCCAAAGGGAATTGCGTCGCCGCCTTTTTTTCCTTTAAAGATAATCAAAAAAAGCGCGTAGATAAGCCCCAAAAACGAGGCCATCACGACCGCGGTAATCACTCCCTGCCAGCCCACCAGTGCGCCGACGCCGCCCATCAGTTTCACGTCGCCGCCGCCCATGGCTTCTTTTTTAAAAATCCATGTGCCGATTAGCGCAATAGCCAACACGCCAAACAGCCCTACTCCCGCGCCAAGTAGCGAGGCCAACTCCTTCTGCCACCACAGCCCGGAAAAGTTCGGGTTTGCCCACGCAAATAACAAGCCCCACACAATTAGTCCCAACGAAAAACGGTCCGGAATGATCATCAATTCTAAATCAATAACGGACAAAATAACCAACGAATACACCGCCGCTAACACCACAAACGTCCACAAACTGACCCCAAAACGCCACACGAAAAGCACCGTCAACGCTCCGGTAAGTAATTCAATCAGCGGGTATTGCATGGAAATCGGTTTTTTACATTTCCGGCATTTACCCAACAGCCACAAGTAGCTCAACACCGGGATATTATCATACCACCGGATACGTGCGTTACAATGCGGACAACCCGACGGCGGCCACACGAGCGATTTATCCCGCGGGATCCGGTAGATGCATACGTTTAAAAAACTGCCGAACACCAACCCAAATAGTCCGGCAAAAATGAGTATCAATGTTTCCATAAAATCAGTATATTCCACTTCGGTTAATGCAGATACCACGCCTTGCCATAACTATCTTCTTTGTCAGAATTAACAAAGAAATCACCATAGCGCGGATCGGCCGGGTCGCTTACGTAAGCCCAACCGCCGGTTTTGGTAAACGCTTGTTCAAAATTGCCGTGCGACACATGCGCCGACGGTGCATACCCCGGCACACGCGCCTGTGGAATTTGTTCAATAAATTGCGGAACCAAACAAGACAAATCATCTGTCGGATATTTGCCTTGGTTCTCCCCGTAGTAGGCGGCAATGGCATTGCGCACCCGCATCAACTGGTGCTTGGTACTTCCTTCCTGCGATTTATGCACCAAAGTTATGAACTTTGGCACCGTAAACCCGATTAAACACGCTAACACCGCTAGCACGACTATAATTTCTACCGCGGTAGAACCTTTCTTCATGTTCCGCCTCCCTTTTGTTAAAGTGCCTTACTTAAAATGCATGGCTATCAACACAAAAACTTTGGCATCACCCAACGTATTTTTAATGCTGGAATATTCGTTGGGCTGGTGCATGGTTTCGTACAATTTAGCATACACGACGGCCGGATAGTTAACGTTACGTAAATACGCTCCCACCGTACCGCCACCAATACCTACAATGCGCGGCTGGTTGTGATACACTTGTTTTACCGCGGCCTGGGTTAATTTAACCACCGTTTTATTTTTGTCAGTCGGTTTGGATACATCGTTAATAGGTGTTTCCACCTGTATAACAGCCTTAAATTTCTTTTCCACTTGCTTAACTACTCTGTGCACTTCCGCCAGCACCTGCTTATTGGTATAGCACGGTAAAATGCGGCAATCCATATAAAACACTTCGCGCCCGGGAATCGTGTTGACGTTGGGCACGTTGGCTTCGCGTTTGGTGGCCTCAAACGTGCTAGCCGACTCCGGCGCAAATAAGGGGCTTTTCTTATTGAATTTTTTATGCAACGCTTGGTCCAGCGCCATCAGCAAATGCGCACTGACCAAATGGGCGTTAAGACCGGAGTGCGGCGTAGAGCCGTGGGTTTGTTTGCCCATAACGGTAAATTTCAGCCACAGCATGTTTTTTTCTGCAATTTCAATCATGGTCGCATCTTCCACGCCGCCGTCGGGCACTATAAATTCATCTTCTTTGCCGAATAGTCCCTTTTGGGTTTTGAGAATGGCCAACAGACCGCGCTGACTGCCAATTTCTTCATCCGCGTTGAACAAAAGCCCAAAGTTACACGGCGGGCGAACGCCTTGATCCATAAACGCTTTGACTGCTAACAGTCCTGATACAATACCCTGGTGGTTATCTTCCGAGCCGCGCCCGTAAATTTTATCCCCTTTCACAACTGCTTTAAACGGGTCTGTTTTCCAAAGAGATAAATCCCCCGCCGGCACCACGTCCATATGTGCCATGATCCACAGTGTTTTTTGGCGGTTTTTTCCGTAGTATTTAGCTACTAAATTAGGGCGTACACCCACTTTGGCTTGCGGGTCCTTGATGTTAATAACGGACACTTCGTCAAATTTCATTTTTTTAAGTACGGATAACAAATAAGCCGCTTTGTCGGCTTCCCCCAGACCGCCCTGGCTGGGCGAAATAGCCGGGCAGGCGATCATATGTGTTTGCAAATCAATTACATCCTGCTTGTATGTATCAATGCGTTTTAGTAAGTCCTTTTCCATGAGTATTTCCTTCCTCCAAAAATTGTTAAATCGGATTAGCTACATCTATAAATTCCGTTTTGACGTTAAAATGTTTTGCCGTTACTTTCATAAGAGCGAGTAGGCCTGGCTTTTCCGAATTATAATGCCCTAACGCCACACAGTTGATACCGCCTTCGCGGCACCATTCCTGCACCGGCTCGTCCCATACGCCCGTTACAAACAAGTCCACCTGCCGGGCTATTGCCTGCGGCAAGAGGCTGTGCGCCCCGCCGCTTACCACTGCCACCGACTTGACTTTCTTCGGCCCGAACGCAATGACCTGCGCCTGGGTTTGGCAGTATTTTTCCCACTGTTTAACCAGTGTTTCTAGCGGCTGGGCCGTCACGGTTCCCACAAAACCGATAGAGGTACCGTGGTACTCCCCAAACGGTTGCAACCCTTTGGCTTTTACCGCACGCAATAAACAGGCATTATGCCCTACGACGGGATGCTTATCTAACGGCAAATGATAAGCGGCCAAATTCAAATCATGCTTAAGCAAAAAAGCTACCCGCTCACGCAAAATTCCCGTCAGCGGCTCCAGCTGCCCCCACAGTAAACCATGGTGTACCACTATCAAATCCGCACTGGCCTGTTGCGCCCGCCGGAAAAACTCCAGCGACGCCGACACGCCAAACACAATCTTTTTCACCTGGGCACGCCCGGCTACTTGCAGGCCATTGCAACTGGCATCCGGCACTTGCCCGCTGTGCAGGTAAGTATTCAAAAACCGGATAACATCTTCGCAATTGGCCATAGAATTATGTTATCATTTTATAAGAATGAAAAAAATACCCTTTTTATTGATTTCCGCTTTATGTTGCGCTTTTTACGTCGGAGCCGAAACCATACCGGTCGCTCCTTTTTTACCCGCGCAGGAACAATCGGCCCCTAAAGATGCCCCCATTACCGTACAATACCCTTACGAAAAGATGACCGTTTCCCGCGGGGCAAAAGAAATTTTCCTTTCCGGTCAAGTAAACATACCCGCTCCATTTACGTTAGAGATTAACGGGCAGGAAGTCCCTGTGCACCACAACGGAGCATTTGTCGCATTTTTACCGATCCAAAACGGCGATTTCCAATTTTTACTTACCGCCAAAACGTCCGAGGACACCTACCAGGCAGTACGTAACATCACCGTTCCCGGTACGGCCATTAAAGATTTTTCCGCCAAAGCCCAATTTGATAAAGAAGAAATTTTTCCGCAACACCCCGTGGAAGTTCTCCCCGGGGACACGCTGGACTTATACGCACGCGGCACACCCGATGCCCAAGTGACGGCTACGCTATCAGGCATCAAAGACGCCAAAGATATTCCTTTAACGCAAAGTACGGTTTCCCCGGGGATCTATCGCGCACACTATACATTAAGTGCAGACCAAAAAGCAAAAAATATCAAAGTAACGTACCGGATGAAACAAGGCCCCAAGGACAGTTCGGCCAAGATAAGCGCGCCGGAAAAAATTAAAATCCTTGGGCCAAAAGAAATGCTCCGCACCGCACGCATTACTTCACCGGGCGTTAAACTGCGCAAAATTCCCACCCCGCGCGAAAACTTATATCCGTTCTACCGCGCCTACGGGCAAGTGTACGTCATCGGGCGGCGTAACAGCCAATACCGTATCCGGTTAAACGAAAATGAAACGGCTTGGCTAGAAATGGACAAGCTACAACTTATTCGCACCAGTGAAAAAGATTTACCTATCCGCGAACTTACCCAAACGACGTTGGAAGATAAAACCCGGCTTGTTTTTCAATTGGGCAAAGAAGTGCCTATCAGCGTGCATGAATTTTCCAACCGGCTGGAGCTTGCTTTTTATTACACAGAGGGCTTTGAAGAAAATTTTAGTTTGGATGTTTCCGACCCGCTGGTGGATCAGGTGGTTTGGTCCCAACCGGCACAAAACACCGTCCTGTTTAAGATTTATTTTAAGCCAGACACCCAACTATGGGGACACGCGTATAATTTTGAAAACGGAAACCTGGTACTGGATTTAATACACCGTCCGCAACTGACTCCCACCAAAGAAAAACCCCTAGCCGGGGCGCGGATTTTGTTGGATGCCGGGCACAGCCCCAAACGTACTGTTCCATACGACGGAGCTATCGGCCCTACGGGCTATTTGGAATATGAAGCCACTCTGGCCCTGGCCGAGGAATTAAAACCCTTGCTAGAGAAACAAGGGGCTACGGTACTGCTTACCCGTCAGGGGAATAATCACATGACCCTGCAGGACCGCTACCAGTACGCCCTCAAAGAACAAGCGCATATTTTTATCAGCTTGCACTACAACGCCTTGCCCGAAACTGCCAACCCGCGTGCCCAAGCGCGCGGATACAGCGTGTATTACAATTATCCACACAGCGTAAAATTGGCTGAAGCAATTTACCGTTCCTTTACGCGTCAAGTCCCGCTACCCGATAACGGCATGATTGCCGACGATATTTTATTCATTCCGCGCATCCCGCACTTGCCCAGTATTTTGGTGGAAAATGCGTACCTAATTTTGCCGGAGCAAGAGGAGATGGCCAAGGACCCGCTCATCCGTCACCAATTTGTGCAAGCTTTGTATGAAGGGATTTTAGATTTCTACGGCATTGCTCCGGCCGTTAAACCTAAAAAACAGCCGGCTAAACGCCAGCCGTTTCAAAAGCCGCTCAAGCAAACCTATTTACGTGCAGCCAAGCCGCCGGTTTTATTGCCCGGTAAAAAATAAACCCTCCGGCGCATTCCGGAGGGTAAAGGTGTGTTAAATCATTACCTAAAACCGCACGGTACCATAAAGTAGTAAGGATTTTTCCCAGTAGGATTTCAGCAAACTAAAATTATCTATTTTGCGATGAGCGTTGTACACCGCTTGCAATTCCAAACCCATCCACATCCAACCGGAAAGTTGCGCCTGTACACCAGCCCCAGCCGCAACGTAATTCATGCGGTTGTGACTGCTCCACAACGACGAATACGAAATTTCCCGTTTGTCTGTCCCCGCCCCGAGCGTGGCATATACCTGCGGACTGACTTGCGGCGTAACAATCCACTTGGTGATCAGTCCGTAGCGGTGATGGTGGTAAACATTACCGGGTGTTAAATGCTTGTGGGCAAACCGGGTTCCTTCCAGACCCGCAGCGAACCACGGGGTAACGTAATAAAATCCGCGCGCGAAAAGGCCTTTTTCGTTAGATAAGATCTTCTCACCCGTCGGATCCTGCAAACGGTTATACAAGAAATTTCCTCCAACGGAAATTTCCCAAAGCGAACGTCCCGATTCCGGCGACGCAACAGGTTGTGCGGCTTGGTAAACTTGTGCACAAGCTATCAGCGGGGAACAAACAACAGCTAAAATAGTGATTAATTTTTTCATATTATCTAGGCGCCGGTTACTGGGGATCAGTTTCAGCGGCGGTATTTATAGTATAAAAAATTAAGAGCCGGATGTGCGTAATTATTTTACAATGCCCTGCCCGTAAAAAAAAGCGAAAAAACTCCCCGGGGGAAAACCCGGGGAGTTTATTGATACAAACAGTAGAATCAACCCTTAGCGCACGCCCGTGACAATTTTCCAAACCGTCGTGCGGGAAATGCTCTGTTTTTGGCGGGCCTTTTCCATCAGCTGCGACAGAGACATATTCGGATGTTTTTTGTGCAGCTGTTTTACAAAAGCGACCGTTTCGGGACGGACCATATAGTGCCGCGCCAACGGATGCTTATCTGACGCCTTGGCGGCTTTGGCCCGTAGTTGCCAATTAACCAACGAGGCACGCGAAACATCATACTTCTTCAAAGTAGCTTGCCAACCGTGACGTTGGTAGTAGCTCAGAATTGCTTCTTTTTCGTTTAGTGTACGAATATTGTATTTAGCCATGTATGTATTGTAGCATTGTTTACAAAATTTATCAAGCAATTTGTTTATTATATTGAAAATTTAGTACAGCCTCCTCAGAAAGCCCCCAAACCTATGGCAAAGGCCCCTGCAGCGTTTTAAGGCCATTAAACAAGGAATTATTTTTACCTGGCAGCAGATTTTGCTTGACATATCAAAAAAAAAACCGATAATGTAGCTAGCTTAATTTTAGGAGAATCATATGCAACCAAAAAATCAAGCCTTTACTCCCGCGCTCGTCATCCCGGAAATTCGTAATCCGGGATATAGCGCGGGCCATAAAAACGGCTTCACACTTATTGAATTACTCGTCGTTGTTCTCATCATCGGTATTTTGGCGGCGGTGGCTTTGCCGCAGTATCGTATGGTGGTTATGAAAACCCGTTATGCTACGGTAAAAACATTAACCCGAAATATAGCCGATGCCGAAGAACTTTTTTATATAGCTAACGGCTATTATACATCTGATTTGAATAATTTAGATATTCGGAATAATGATAGTGCGTCAAATTGGTGCAATGCCGGACAGAATAGTAGCCAATCTAAGGTACATTGTGAAGATACAACAGATCAATTGCGCTATGAAATCTATTTACTCCATTCTGCCTTTATGCCGGGTGCCAGGAAATGTGTTGTCTTAAATTCCAGCAGTAGAACAGAATTACGCCAACAACTGTGCAAAGCAGAGACCGGAAATACTGCTCCCAGTATTAGCGGGACAGACTTTTATTATACATACCGGTAAACTACCACGGGCTTCCGCCCGTGGCTTTTTTCGCTTCGCGCGTTTCAAATA
>JAKSPG010000160.1 GCA_024405075.1 Elusimicrobiaceae bacterium
CACTTTAGTTAGGTTATAATTGCATGTCATCAAAAAAAAAAACGATGTCAAGTTTTATTTGTCCCGGTAAAAAATAGTCAACAAAAAAAAGCGGCACAAACTTTCGTTTGTACCGCTGTATTAAAAAACGACCGGGCCTATGCTTGTGCAGTGACAGGCCGCTTAACCGGGACCGCCGGGTGTTGCGGCAAGGTAAACCAGAACATAGCTCCCTGGCCAAGCCCGGCACTTTCCACGCCGATTTCTCCGCCGTGAGCCAGCACAATTTCCTGCGCAATGGCTAATCCTAATCCCCAGCCGAGTTTCTTTAAGTTACGGTCATTATCCGACTGGTGGAACTTCTGGAAGATTTTTTCTTTTTCCGTATGCAAAATGCCGGGGCCGTTGTCTTCCACGCGGCATATAATACGACCGTTATCAACAAAAAAACTAATTTCCACCCGCCCACCTTGCGGTGCAAATTTCAGCGCGTTACCAACTAAATTATTAAGCACTTGCGAAATGCGGAATCGGTCCGCAACTACGGTAATATCCGTGGGATAATCGCGCTTTTGGAGGGAAATTCCTTTCTTTTGCGCATTAACCGCCTGCAACGCAAACACGTCGTTTACCAACGTATTAAAACTAAACGGTTGCCCATCCACGGTAAACCGGCCGGATTCCACCATAGAAATATCCATTAAATCCGCAATTAGTTTGCCCATGTTTTCCGTTGCTTTCAAAATGTTATTCAAAGCCAGTTGGTCGTTATTACCATCGCCCTGTGGGTTATCCATCATCAAAATAGAAGCAAAGCCCTGAATAGACGAGAGCGGTTGGCGCAAATCGTGTACTACAATGGACATAAATTTGGAGCGGATTTCGTTAAGCCGCGTAAGCTCCTGGTTGGACAAGTGTAATTTATTGACCATCCCTTCCAGCACGTTCACTTTGCCCGACAGCTGCATTTGAAGCGAGGCAATTTGCTGTTGATAGCTGTGCTCGGCTTTCATAATGGTACGGTTCATTTTTTTGAGTACAAATTTTTTGGTTATCCAAAACGTAAGGAGCGACAAACTCGCCGCCGCAATTACCGCATACGCTACAATTTCCTGCCATGGTATCATAATAAAGTCCTCTCTAGTTTAAACAAATCGGCTCGCCCAAAGTGTCTTCCAGTTGCGTGCGGGAAATGGTCCCTTCGCGCAGCAACCGCGGGGCTGCAGTTAAATCAATCACGCTGGAAGCCACCGGGCTTAACGAACCTGCCAGTAATATATAATATATCTAACAATATTTCTTCGTCCGTTACCACCGGTTGTCCATGCAAGTTGGCACTCGTGCACGCCAGCGGCCCGGCCATACGACCTAATATGTCGCCCAGCACCGCACATGCCGGAACCCGCAACCCCAAACCGGCAAACCCGCGCGCCAGCTTTTTGCCCGACGAAGCAGGCGGTAAAATTACCGTTAGCCCCCCCGGCCAAAACCGCGTGGCTAATTTTTCGGCCCCGGCAGAAAATTGCGCCACCTGACGGGCTTGTTGCACTGTAGCGGCAAGCAGTTGCAGCGGCATACCGCCCGGGCGGTTTTTTAATTGATAAATGCGTTCTATGCTTTTTTCGCAAAACGCACCCGTCCCCAAACCGTACACAGTGTCCGTCGGCAAAACGGCCACGGCCCCTTGCTCCAGTTCACCGGCCAGGTGAGAAATTTCCGCCGCCGTTACTTGCGCGGCTTTAATAATGCACGTCCGGCTCATCTTCTTCCTCCGGCTCTTGCGCGGCAAAACAATCAATAATAATCACAAATTCACCCTGCACTTTACTGCGCGAGGCCAGTTCTTGCGCTACTTCACGCACGTTGCCGCGTAGCCACTCCTCGTACACTTTGGAAAGTTCCCGCGCCACTACTACAGGCGTATCTTCGCCTAAAGTTTTACTAATAAGTTCCAGCATTTTTACTACGCGGTAGGGAGACTCGTACACGATAAGCGGCACGTGTAAATCGCGCGCGGCCGATAACTGTTTGGCGGCTTTACCTGCTTTGCGCGGCAAAAATCCTAAAAACACAAAAGCCCCGCCCGTCAGTCCGGCCCCGGCCAGGGCACACGCGGCCGCACTCGGCCCCGGCAGCGAGGAAACTTGGATCCCCGCTTTGACGGCCTCACGCACCAGCTTCCACCCCGGGTCCGAAATGCACGGTGTGCCGCAATCGGACACTAACGCCGCCGTTTGGCCGCTTTGCAACAACTGCACACAACGCGATACGGAACGCTCATCGTGTTCATTGTAGCGGACGGTTGGTTTGGAAATAGCAAAATGAGAAAGCAAAATCTGCGTCCGGCGAGTATCTTCGCACAGCACCACATCGGCGGCTTTGAGTACTTCCAGTGCGCGCAGTGTGATATCCTGCAAATTACCTATGGGAGTGGGAACGATGTAAAGCATATTATAGAGTATATAAAAAAATCATCACCGCCGTTTAGATTTAGTACAATATGTAATTGTTGCAAATTATCTTAACATAAGGAAAGGAAATGTCACGCATCTTAAGCAAAATTAAATTAAATACGTTCGCAATTATCTTGTCCATTCTGGGCTTTGTAGCCGTGATGACATGGATTATCCCCTCCGGTGCGTACCAACGTGTTACCGATGCAGAAGGCCGCCAGGTAGTGGTGGCCGGTACGTACCACCGCGTAGCCGCCGCACCGCAAGGGTTGTTTGATTTACTCAAAGCTCCGGTACAAGGGTTTTCCAAAACGGCCGAGGTAATTGTATTTTTACTGCTCATCGGCGGAGTACTTAATATCGTAGAGAAAACAGGT
>JAKSPG010000161.1 GCA_024405075.1 Elusimicrobiaceae bacterium
CCATAATACCAATATTTCTTGTCATTTCAAGAGAAACTTTTCTTGGCATATTAACCTCCATTTCGCCCAAACGGGCAACCTTCAAACTACCTGCAGATTACCATCTGTAATGTGCAAACGCACGGTTGGCTTCCTAGGACCGGGGTGTTTCGGCCAGTAAATCGGCTGCTAGCTTTTCCAGCTGTTGCAAGGCAGGGGCCATAAAACGGGCGGGTAAATGTTCTACCCCAATTTCCAGTAATGCGTTCATTGAGCGGCCTCCTCTTTTTTCTCTACACTTTCCACGTATGCTTTGGCACATGCCTTGGCCAAATTGCGGATTTTGGTAATGTTATTGGTACGGTCAGAGACGCTGATCGCCCCGCGCGCTTCCAACATGTTGAAATAATGCGAGAGTTTCATTGTATTATCGTACGCCGGCAAGTAAAGCCCTTTTTTGCACAGGGCCAAACATTCTTCTTCACACTCTTGGATGTAGCGGCGCAAATGTTCCACATTTGATTCTTCAAAATAATAATGCGAAAACTGACGTTCGTTTTCGTGGTGTACATCGCGGTAGGTTACTTGGTCGTTCCAGCGCAAGTCAAACACATTGTCCACTTTTTGGCAATACATGGCAATACGTTCTAATCCGTACGTAATTTCCGCCGTAATGGGGTTTAACGCGTACCCGGCCATATTTTGGAAATACGTAAATTGCGTAATTTCCATACCGTCTAACCAAATTTCCCAGCCTACGCCGGAAGCACCCAACGTGGGGGATTGCCAATCGTCCTCAATCCAGCGCACGTCGTGTTGTTTGGGGTCCAGTCCGATGGCTTTAAGGGAATTTAAATAAATCTCCTGGATATTGGCCGGGGCCGGTTTCATAATTACCTGGTACTGATAGTATTTACCCAGGCGGTTGGGGTTTTCGCCGTAGCGGCCATCGGCAGGACGGCGGCAGGGCTCTACATAAGCGCGGTTGACGGGTTTTTTAGTTAATGCGCCGAAAAAAGTTTCCGGGTTATAGGTACCGGCTCCTTTTTCCACGTCGTATGGTTGCACAAGGATGCACCCTTGTTTGGTCCAATACGCGTTCAAAGCGGATATCATATCCTGAAAATTCATACCGTATTTCATACCTCTATATTATATAAAATAAAGGGGCGAACCGCTTGACGGCCCACGCGGACAGCCGCATAAATTTATACAATATAAAACATATGATTGAGAGCGTTATTTTTGATATGGACGGTTTACTGCTGAGCACCGAACCCATTTATTTTAAGTGTTACCAAAAGGCGGCAGCCGCGCACGGACAAAATTTTACGTTTGAACTTTTTAAGACGTGTGTGGGAATGAGCACGGCCGATTCTACTAAGCTAATTGAACATCATTTTGGCGGCCAGCTCAATGCGAAAGATTTGTACCGTTTGGCGTGTGAAAATTTTGAAAGCTATGTGCGCGAAGGGGGAGAAATCCTTTTCCGTCCCGGAGCTAAAGAAGCGGTGGAGTTTTTTCACAGGCGTGGGTTTAAGTTGGCTGTTGCCTCTTCCAATATACGCCGTTGGGTGGAGGGGTTGTTACGCCGTAAAGAAGTGTGGGATTATTTCCGTGTCGTTGTAACGAGCGAGGACGTTTCTCGCCCTAAACCCGACCCGGAAATTTATCTTACGGCGGCGCGCTTGTTAGGCACAGATACGCCACAGTGTTTGGCGTTTGAAGATTCTGTTGCAGGGGCCACGGCGGCTATTTCCGCACATATCCGCACGTGCGTGGTACCGCAAATCAAACAGCCTGACACGTTTGTGCGCGAGCACGCTTTCCGGGTATACAAATCGCTGGAAGATATTTACCCTGATATGGATGAATTACTGGGGTAAATTAAAACGGCGACAAAATACACTGTTCATCGGTAAATCCCCATTGCCCGGCATTGGGTTCATACCGACCGTTTGGAAAATAACTTTGACACGCTTTTTGAATTTTTTTGTTTTCTCCTTTCCAGCAACATCGCCATTGACCGTTTAAAATGGCTATATATAACAGGTGAGGAGATTCTTTGGGATAGGAACAAGAATCCATGAGTAAACTACACATTAAATGTGGTGTAAAAGCAAGATATTTTGCTGCCGAATTTAATACTCCGAAATCCAAATCCAACTCTTCAAAATTGCGAGATGTTTCTCCGTTGGCTAACTTGTAGGCTTGTTGCGCATTATGTATTTTACGAACGATCAGTTGCATTTCCGACATTCGCGCTTTTAATACGGCCTGCTGGTATTGCGGCAGGGCGACCGCTGCCAAAATACCGATAATTAATACCACGACCAACAATTCAATCAAAGTAAATCCACGCACGCGGTGGGTGTTTTGTTGCGAAACGGTACTTATTTTGTTGACAGATATTGCCGGATCTATCACCACTTTTCTTTCTGCTTTTTTGTTGTTTTGCATATCCACTCCCGTCGGAAGTACAAAAAAAGACGACGCGCTATTACCGAAGCCATTTCCGTAACCCGTGTAATAACCGTCGCCTGCCTGTTGCGTAAGCAACAGGCAAAAGCAGACGATTATTTGGTGGACGGAAATGTGCCGCTTGCAAATTATGCACCCGGCTCTGTGCAGGCTTCCCCTGCACTTCCAACAAATAATCTAAATTTTAATTACGCTGTTATGATACTAAAAATCGTGGGTGACGGCAAGCACTGTTTGCGGTACCGGCTCGGCCGCGGTTGCAATTTCTTCCTTTAAGCCGAGCGGTTCTACCGTACGCAACGGGTATGTGAGGTAT
>JAKSPG010000162.1 GCA_024405075.1 Elusimicrobiaceae bacterium
AACAACTCACTCCGCTGGGGTTGGCCGCTGTCTTTTGTAATAAAGAGATGTATGATTATTTAGTTTCCGTCGGTGCAAAGCCCGGCGTGCATGCTGATAAGCCCAGCATCTTGGGTACGGTTTCTCCGGTAGATTTAATGGCACAGTGTAAGGCAAAACCCACGCAAGCTAAAAAGCTAACTCTCACCCGTAAAGCTAGTACCCGCGGATCCGTGACCCGCAAGACATCTACCCGCCGGGCTGTTTCACGCAAGAAATAAAATTTTGAGTCAGCTCTCTAGTGAAAAACGCCCTGTGCTAATGCACAGGGCGTAATTTTTTAGTTTTCGTGCAAATTAAGGGTGAATCTTGTCCATCATGCGGGCAAAGGGGATCGTTTCGCGCACGTGTTGCAACCCGCACACCCAGCGCACCATACGTTCAATTCCCATGCCAAAACCCGCGTGCGGCACACTGCCGTACTTGCGTAAATCCAAATACCAGCTGTAACCTTCGGGGTCTAGGCCCTGTTCTTTAATACGGGTCAAAAGAGCATCATAATCGGCCTCTCTTTCGCTACCGCCGATAATCTCTCCGGCACCTTCCGGCCCGATTACATCTACCGCCAAAACCACTTTGGGGTTTTTCGGGTCGCGCTTCATGTAAAATGCTTTGATAGCGGTGGGATAGCGGTGAATCATAATAGGCGTGTCGTAATCTTCGCCCAGCAGCGTTTCTTCGTCCCCGCCGATATCGCCGCCCCACGGAGTATCGTTTCCTTTTTTATGCAAGATTTCAATCGCATCGGTGTAATCAATACGCGGGAATTTCTTTTCTACCGTGGCTTGTAATTTAGAGGTATCACGTTCCAACGTTTTCAAATCTGCCGCGCGGTTTTTTAACACCTGGGCGACGATATGTTTAATAAAATCTTCCGCCAGGTCCATATTATCATCCAAATCATTGTAAGCAACTTCCGGCTCTACCATCCAAAATTCAGTTAGGTGGCGTGTTTTGGATTTTTCGGCGCGGAACGTCGGCCCGAAACAATACGTTTTGCCTAACGCCATGGCCGAGGCTTCCCCGTAGAGTTGCCCGCTTTGGGACAAAAAGGCCTTTTCGCCGAAGTAATCGGTTTCAAACAACGTGCTTGTACCTTCGCACGCGGCGGGAGTTAAAATGGGGGAATCTGACAAGATAAATCCGTTGTTGTGCAAGTATTCACGGATAGCAAAAATGATTTCGTCGCGCACACGCAAAATGGCGGTTTGCCGCGCAGAACGCAACCATAAGTGGCGGTTTTGCATCAAAAAATCCGGGCCGTGTTCTTTGGGGGAAATCGGATAATCTTTGGCCATTTGTACGACTTCTAAATTTTTTACCCCAAGTTCAAACCCAAGCGGCGAGCGTTTATCTTCGCGCACCGTTCCCGTTACGATAATAGACGATTCTTGTGTTACTTTGTCGCCCAGTTCAAATTGTTCCGGGGAAACGTCTCCTTTGAACATGACGCATTGGATAATGCCGCTGCCGTCGCGCAGTTGCAAAAAATGGAGTTTACCGCTGGAGCGTTTATTATAGAGCCAACCGTGTAAAGTAATTTCCTGGCCGACGTATTTGCCGACTTCACTGACGCGAATTTTGTGTAGCATAAAAACCTCGTAATCTAAAAATAAATACTATATATTTATTTTATCTTTTTAGAAGGAAATAAAAAAGCCCCGCTTGGCGCGTACCTAACTAAAAATATGCTAATATGAAATAAAGAAATTTAATCTATAGGAGCTGCAATAGCTGTAACACAGGCCTACAACGCCTGTATACAATTAGGACTGTTTTTAGAAGGGCGTATGCCCACTCTTTTGCGTAAGCAAATGGGATTCTCAACTAGAAACGGTTGCGTTTTGCTAACAAAAAGGACTAATTACCCTTTTAGTTAGCAGATAATCCTGTATCTGATTTTTATATCGGACATGGGTAGGCGACTGTTTATTTGAGAGTTGAGAATCCCTCAAATAGCAGTCGTCTTTTATTTTATTTATCGGAGGAGAAAACATGAAACAGATAAAATATACCCGGCGGGGTTTCACGCTGATAGAGTTATTAGTAGTGGTGCTGATTATTGGCATACTGGCCGCCGTAGCGCTACCGCAATACCAAAAAGCAGTAGATAAAGCGCGCCTGGCGGAAGCGTTTGTTTTAGGAAAACATTTCAAGCAAATGGAAGAACTGTATAGAATGGCGAATGGAAATTATACCGCTAGTTTTGAGGAATTACAGATAGATATTCCCAAGGGTTATAGTTTCAATTCGCAATTTCCGTATTTGTTATCCAAGGGACGTAATAGTTTTCAAATTGACGGTGGACGCATTGTTTATTATTATCATTCCAAAAATACTCTACCTTTGGCATTGTTTTTTTGGTTTGATACAGGGACAGCTACCGTAAACAGCGGAAAAATTGTGTGTTATCCTTATACGTCGTACGGTCAAAAACTATGTGGCTCTCTTCCTTTATAAAGTAAAAATTCAAAAACCCTACTTGCGTAGGTTTTTTAAATCTTGGACGTGATCGGGAGTCCTTGCCGGACGGGCACAACGACCTCCTCGGCTCACTTCGGGGCGAAACGCGCCCCGGTTCGCAACTTCGTCGGCCGTTCGGTTCGCAATGCAAGTATAAAATTCAAAAACCCTACTTGCATAGGGTTTTTAAATCTTGGACGTGATCGGGAGTCCTTGCCGGACGGGCACAACGACCTCC
>JAKSPG010000163.1 GCA_024405075.1 Elusimicrobiaceae bacterium
CATTGTCAAATTATCCTTATGGGACAACATAGCCGTAGCCTTGCCGAACAATATTCACCAGGTAACGGGTGTATCGTTAGGTATTGGCTCTAACGTAGATACATTGGACGGATTACAATGGGATTTTATTTACAACAACGCACGCAAAGTACGCGGCGTAAAAGCGGCCGGGTTTTATAACACGGCGGACATTGTATATGGTATGCAAGGTTCGTTGGTAACCGTTAATAACCGCGATCTTAAAGGTCTGCAAAGCGGGCTTGTGAATATCTCCCAAGGAGAAGTAACCGGCGTCCAGTGGGGACTTGTAAACTTAGCCCATGGCCACGTAACTGGGGTACAACTTGGCCTTGTAAACTACGTCAATAGCATTAAAGGTTTACAACTCGGTTTACTGAATATTGCCAGGAACGGTTATTTGCCTGCAATGATTTTCATCAACGGTCGGTTCTAATTAGTTTTGAACACCAAGTAAAACACCCCGGGCAAAAACCCGGGGTGTTTTTAAAGTTGCACTTCCTAGCAAGCGACTTTTTCACATCTGTATTGAAACCACTGATAGTCGTAACCACAGAAGTCACCACTGGCACCGGAATAGTAAGGATCCGGCCGAGGATCTTGCGGTGTTGATTCGTACAAACATTCTTGCCAATCAACATTTGCAGATCCCGGTTCGCATGAACCGCTCGGTTCTGGCTGAACCGGACAATTACAGTAACCATGGCTAGGCATCACACCCGGATCAACAATTCTTACCCATTCCCATTTGTAACAAGGGCAATTATCCCCACATTGGGGAGCATTGGCAGTTCCGTCACAATTATACGTTACCGTGCACGTCTTTATTCCGGCCGTTCCATCTGGGCACGTGATAGCTTCGCTGGTAGTGTTTGCTTCGTGTAAGTTCCAACAGTTGCTTTCCCACGGGCCGGCTATCCACTGCCCAAGGCCGGCATCACAATTGTAGTGACGTGTGCGTGTACCACATAATCCCTCCGACACCGGACATGCCTCCACATCATCGGGCGGAGCCGGTTGTGTACATCCGGTAGCAGGACCGTTTCCAATCGTACCGGGCGTTACGCCGTCTAAACAAGAATTATCGTACACAATATCGTTCATGCTCTCGCACGACGGATAATCTTTACTTAATTGACTGCACGCTTCCCCACTGCAACAAATGCGTCCGTCCGCGTACGAAGGCATGCGAAGTTCGTAACTAAAGTCCCCTTTGCTCCGGGCCTGCATTCCACTGCCGGAGGAAAGCAACGTATAACTGTAATGGTTACTTTCCGAAGAGGGAACCAACTCGGATAATTTAGTAAATTCCGTAATGTACGGTTTATCCATGGCACAGCGGCGTTCTTGTTCCGTACGCACTGCGCTTAAAATAGATTCCGCTTCCGTGGTTTTGCGGCTTTCCAACACTTTGCGATATTTGGGTAACGCAACCGTAGCCAGCACCCCCATAATTACAACAATTACTAATAGTTCCATTAACGAAAAACCGCCCAAACGGTTTTTAGATTTATGTTCCATGACTAGCTCCTTTGTTTGTAATTCCTTCAATAAACAGATTCTAGCAAAAAAACGGCCTAGGATGTCACTTTATTTTTCCGGGTTTACTTAATAAAAAGTTTTGCACAGTTATTCCTTTTTATATATAATGTTTACAGGTGAAATTGAGCGGAAGGCCGCCAAGAGTTGTAAATCAAAGGCTGTTCCGACGTCACCCCAGGCCCAGGCCACCAAGGGTATCCTCTACCCTAATTTAGGCCGCGGCCACAGGAGAATAAAATAATGAGTAACGTATCTATGAAAGCCATGCTGGAAGCGGGCGTGCATTTTGGCCACCAAACTTCCCGCTGGAACCCGAAAATGGGCCGCTTTATCTTCGGAGAAAGAAACGGCGTCCATATCTTAGACTTACAAAAAACCGCTAAAGAACTTAAAAAAGCCTGTGCTTTTGTAAAAGAAGAAAGCAAAAAAGGTGCTAAATTTTTGTTCGTCGGTACTAAAAAACAAGCCCAGGAAGCGATCCAAACCGAAGCTGAACGCTGCGGTGCCTACTGCATCCATGAAAAGTGGCTCGGCGGTACGCTGACCAACTTCCAAACTGTTAAGAAATCGGTAGAAAGACTTAACGAACTGGAAAGATGGGAAGCTTCCGGCGTATTCAAAGCGATTTCCAAAAAAGAAGCCAGCCGCTTAACCAAAGAAATGCTGCGCTTGCAAAAACTCTTGGGCGGTATCCGCGAAATGCGCGTCCTTCCCGACGTGGTTTTTGTGATTGACCCGGTAGATACCGCCGGTGCCGTGCGTGAATCGTACGCGCTGGGTATCCCGGTGGTAGCCGTGTGCGACACCAATGCCGACCCGGACATGATCAGCGTGCCCGTCCCCGGTAACGACGATGCCGCCCGCTCCATTAAATTGTTCTGCGCCGCGATTGCCGATTCTATTTTAGAAGGCCGCGCGGAAGCCAATCCGGCCCCGGCCACCGCTACGGAAGATAAACCGGCCGAAAACCCGGTCATGGCCCAAGCGTTTGAAAGTGCCATGTTAGCTGCCGAAAAAGAAGCGCAAGAAAAAGAAGAAGCTGAAAAAGCTCCTGCCGCCAAGGAAGAAGCACAAGTTCCGGCCGAGCAAGAAGCTAAAGCGGAAGTAAAAGCGGAAGAAGCCA
>JAKSPG010000164.1 GCA_024405075.1 Elusimicrobiaceae bacterium
CGATGCCCAGCTTAAACTACCAGCCGTGCTGGCACCGCCAGCCGCTGCGGCTTTGCTGTCGGCGCAATCGCCCGCATTGCTAACCAAGGAAAACACTCCTGTAAAACCCGAAGAACTTATCACACTTAATTTGCCGCAAGCCAATGTAGTGTTTTCTTCCAAGGGTGCTGGTATTAAGACATACCTTTTTAAAGACAAATTGGGCGATGTGGACCTGACCCCGTACCCGGGGGAGGGCTTTTTTGCAACTTGGCCCGAGGTGGATTTTGCCGAATACGCCCGTACGCAAAATTCCATTACGTTTACCGGGGATATCGTTCCCGGCGTAAGTATTGTTAAAAAATACACGTTTAATGATAACGGGCTCAATCAGTTGTCGCTCATTTTCCGCAACCGTACGGACCGCGAACTAACCTTGCCGACTTGGAATTGGAATTTCGGTCCGGGATTAGCCACGGTCAAAAGCGAGATGAAAGATAACGAGCGGGAGTCCAAAGCCGTTTACCTGGTGCAGGAAGAAGGTAAACGCAAGCCGACGTTGGAAGTATTCACCCCAAAATCTAAACAGCCGACATTACCGTGGAGCTGGGCCGGATTGGAAAACCGTTATTTCCTGGCCGTACTTATCCCGCAAGGTTGGACGCCTGGCGCGTTAGCCAGCCGCCAGGTGGAAATCGGCACGCAAAAACGGTTATTCGGCTTATCTTCCGGGGAACTCAAAGGCCCGCAACTCCACATTGCTGTTCCCGCACAGCAGCTTGCCCCGCAGTCTACGTTGGATTTCCGGTCCGATTTCTACTTCGGTCCTAAAGATTACCAGTTGTTTACCGAGCTTCCCTATAATTTAGAACGCAGTATTGCGTTTGGATTTTTCGGCGCGCTTGGTAAACTGGCGCGGAATGTGTTGGAATGGTTGTATAGCTGGACGGGCAACTACGGTGTAGCAATTATTTTGCTAACGGTACTAATTCAGGCGCTGATGTTCCATTTTACGGCGATGCAACTTAAATCGGCCGCGCAGATGAAAAAAATCCAGCCGCTGATGAAACGCGTCCAGGAAAAATATAAAGGAAACCCCGAAGCCCTCAACCGCGAAACTTTAAACTTATATCGCCAATATAAAGTTAATCCGTTATCAGGTTGTTTACCGCTTCTTATCCAATTGCCAATCTTCCTGGCGTTGTTTAATGCGCTACGCACCTCGTGGGCGTTGCATGGAGCAAAGTTTGTATTTTGGATCACGGATTTGTCGTCTAAAGATCCGTATTATATCCTCCCGATTTTGATGGGAGGTGTGATGTTCTTGCAACAACGTAATTCCATGCCGGCCGGGGCCGACCCGGCTCAAACGGCCATATTTAAATACATGCCGCTTATTTTTACGTTGTTGTTTATGAATTTCCCGTCTGGGTTGGTGTTGTACTGGTTGACCAACAGCTTACTGACGTTTGGGATTCAAACATTTCTAAACCATAACATGGCAAAAAACAAGTAAAAGGAGCCTTTATGCCGACTAAAATTAAAATTCAAGCCAAAGAAGTTTCAGACGCTATTACAAAAGGATTGCGTAAATTAGGTTTACGGCGCGACCAAGTGGAAGTATCTATCTTGCAACATCCCCGGAAAGGATTTTTGGGCATTGGGGCCCGTCCGGCCGAAGTGGAGCTGCGCCCCAAACGCTGGAGTACAGCCGAATTAGATGCGCAAATCTACATGGACGTACCCAAACGTAAACAAAACCGCCGTGGCGGCCGCGGTGGCCGTAAAGACCAGGGTGGTAAGTCTTCCCGTCGCAATGCACGCCGCACCAGAACGGCCGATTTAGAGGTGCGTATCCCGTCCGAAAAAGCCCCCAAGGCCAACGAACCGCAACTGTTGCCCTGCGAGGCAATTCGTAATGCGGTCATTCCGGAAAGCTTAAAGGCTCCCATGCAAGAAGCAAAAGAATACGTGGAAAAAGTGCTTACGTACATGGGCGTAAAAGTGGAAAATCTAAATGCATGGTGGGACGAAAAACAACAACGCATTTTGCTTACGTTTGATTGCGACCACCCGGCTATTGTCATTGGTAAAGAAGGTAAAACGCTGGAAGCTATCCAGTACCTGTCCACGCTTTCTATCAGCCGCCATTTTGACACGCCGCTATCTGTAATTACAGATACGCAAAATTACTGGCGCAAAGCGGAAGATAAAATTGATGCTGAAATTGAAAAAGGCATTTCGCTTATTAAAAATGGGCACAGTGTGTTCCGTTTCCGCCCAATGTCCGCGCAGTTGCGCCGCTATATTCACCGTGCCGTGGAAGGAAACGAGTTTGTAGTTACCGCTTCGGAAGGGGAAGGAAAATGGCGTAAAGTAACGCTTCGCCCGACGGAAAAAGTGGCCGAGTTGTTAAACGCTAATAAAGCCCCGGCTGATTTTGTACCTGGCGTAATCGGCGAAGATAAACCGGTAGAAACTACGGTAGAAACAAATACGGTTACTACCGAAATTTCTGCTACCACGGTGGAAACGCCCACAGCCGTCGTTACCGAAACGACCGTTACCCAAACCGTGCAATCTGTCCCGCAGACATCCGTTTCAACAACGCAGCAAACGGCTGCGTCTCACGTACATCAGCCGAAGGCCCCACCGT
>JAKSPG010000165.1 GCA_024405075.1 Elusimicrobiaceae bacterium
GCCAAAGGATTTATTGTTAAAGTTTGCGCGGCGGACGAAATCGTAGACGCTATTGAAGAGGTAGCCGCCGGACGGTTTTATCTGTGCAGTAAAGTATCTAAATATATCGTGCAAGGATTTTTGGGTAAAACGACCGCCCGCAAACGCGACGGCTCGGGCTTGACGCCCAAGGAGAAAGAAGTCTTGCAGTTAATCGCCGAGGGCTACAGCAGTAAACAAATTGCCAAAGCGTTTAATTTGTCGCTTAATACCATTCACGTGCACCGTAATAATATTATGAAAAAGCTGGGTATCCACAAGCAAACGGAACTGGTGCGCTTTGCTATTAAGGAAGGAATCGCCCAGCTGTAAAGGAAGAATTATGCGTATTATCGCCGGGACCGCCCGCGGGCGGCGGATATTTTCCGTATCTAAAAATCTGCCCGTTAAACCCATTTCGGATCGGATTAAACAATCCGTGTTTGATATCATCCGCCCGCGTTTGCCGGGGGCGATGATGTTGGATTTATTTGCCGGAACAGGGAACGTATCGCTGGAAGCACTTTCGCGTGGGGCCTTGCGTTGCGTTATGGTGGATAAAGAGGTGGCATGTATCAAAAACATACACCGCAATTTGGAACATCTAGGCTTTGCCGAGCGCGCCAAAGTGTTGCGTGGCGATGTGTTAAAACCGCTGGATTATCTGTTGGCTTACAGCGATAACGAGGGCTACGATATTATTTTTATGGGTCCGCCGTATCGTGATATCAACAACAAAATGCTGTCGCTTTCCGATCCGGCACTTAAAAACGTGGCCGAAGCGCGGCTACTTGCGCCCGGCGGTATTATCATTTTGCAAACACACAAGACGGAAGAATTTGCCGTTCCGCCTACGCTGGAAATTTACCGCGTAGAAAAATACGGCGATACATTAGTGCATTTCTTGCGCGCGGTGCGGGCGGTGCAGCCGGAGGAAGCGCATGCAAAGTGATCCGCACGAGTTGAATTTTTCCAAAATTAAAACCTACCGTGAATGTCCGCTGGCGTATAAATTAAAATATGTGGAAGGCAAACGCGAAGGGTTAGTGCCGGCGTCTTCGTTGGGGGTGTCTATCCACCGCGCGCTGGAAGATTATCACCGCTGCAGTAACGACCCGTCCGAACTGCTGGCCTATTACGATGATGCGTGGCTGGGGGCGGGGTATGCCAACGCCGGCGAGCAAATGGAGTGGTACTTAAAGGGTAAAAAGATGATGGAAGTATATGCCCAGCGCGAGTACGAGCGCAAAACCACGGTGGACAGCACGGAGCGGGAGTTTATTTTTCAAGAAGGGGAGTGGACCATTCGCGGTAAAATTGACCGCATTGATAAACATCCGGACGGCTCGTGGGAAGTAATTGACTACAAAACGGGCACGGATGTGGATGTGGATACGCAAGTGACCGATTCGCTCCAATTGGGTATTTATTCCGTCGGCGCGCGCCGCGCCTGGCATATGGAAAAGGGCCAAGCGACTTTTCATTTTGTGGCATTTGATAAAACGGTCAGTGCGCCGTTTGACTCGTTTGACGAGCAAAAAATTATGGACATATTTATTGAAACGGGAAAGAAAATCGTGGCCGAAGAATTCCCACCCAACACGACCCAATGCATTAATTGTCCGTTTAAGAACCGTTGCGACCAGGCCGTCCTGCCGCCGGAAGAAACGGCCGAGTAATTTTAAAAAATTCTTTTATTATTTCTTTCATATAGCTTTTAGTAGTCCCAAATGGAGCCGGATGAAGTGTCTTTTTTCGTTTCTACAGCGCATATTTTTTTCCCTAACGCATCCGTGCTGTCACATGTTTTGCGTCCGGCATGACAAGTAGCATGGTCAAAGAAAATAGACATGGTCACGAAACCGGAATCTTCATTTTTACGGTATAACGAGCAGGATACATGTAAATCGCAACCATCGGATGCCTTTATTAGACAAGCTCCCCAGGGCCACCTAGTCCAATGGGTATTCAACGTATATGGGGATGGATCTGGCAACGAAATATCTAATTCATCAAAAGTAGGTGCATATGAGCCGTTGGCCAAATAATACATTTCTTGGGCTTGGGAAATAGCAGTGGTGAATATTTTTAATTGGGTATATCGGCTTTTCCAAACGCCTAACTGATACTGCGGCAGAGCCACCGCTGCCAAAATGCCGATAATTAAAACAACAACTAATAATTCAATAAGTGTAAATCCTTTATTTGTTTGCACGTAAAAAATCTCCTTAAATAATGTCGTCATTCCAAACTTGATTTGGAATCTCACCGCTTTCTAAAACCGAAACGAGGAGAGATGCTGAACTAAATTCAGCATGACGTCTTTTTATTTTTTTGCAGACACTTTATTATCGTTTTTTTTTTTGATGTGTTAAGAAAAATTTGGCGGCCCGGGGGGAATAATTTTTGGTTTAGTGTTGGTAAAATGGTTTATAAGGTTGGTTTTATGAGTTTTACCTGTTTGTTTGTCGTTTCTTACTTGCTCTTAAAAACAGAAAAAACTTGACATCGTTTTTTTTTTTTGCTACAGTTTTCCTATAGCCCGTTGGAGGGGGGATATGTATGCAAAATAAAAACTGTTTTACAGGCCGTTTAGGTATAAAAGC
>JAKSPG010000166.1 GCA_024405075.1 Elusimicrobiaceae bacterium
TGTAGGGAATGAGCGTAACGTGTACGCAGATGACATTTTCCGGTCCTTTTTCCAGGCGTAGCTGGCGGGCCGCTTCCAAAAACGGTAACGATTCTATGTCGCCGACGGTACCGCCAATTTCTATGATAGATACCTCGGCTTCTTTTTCAAAAGCGGTAAAGCGTTTTTTAATTTCGTTGGTAATGTGCGGGATAACCTGTACGGTGCCACCCAAATACTCGCCGCGGCGTTCCTGGTCAATAACAGTTTGATAAATATGCCCGGCCGTGTTGGTGTTGGCGCGGGTCATGTTGCGGTCCAGGAAGCGTTCGTAGTGGCCGAGGTCCAGGTCGGCCTCTGCACCGTCCACCGTTACAAATACTTCGCCGTGTTGATAGGGACTCATGGTACCGGGGTCTACATTGATGTACGGGTCACACTTAATCATATTAACGTTGATACCGTTTAACTGTAGCAGTTTGCCGATACTCGCCCCGGAAATGCCTTTGCCCAGCGAGCTGACTACGCCGCCTGTAATTACAATAAATTTAGACATAGATTTTTTCTCCTAAAAATAAGTAATAAACTTAAATCATTTATCTCTGTTATTTGGTACCGTGTGTTTGACGGTAATATGCTTCGGCTGCCGCCAAATCTTGTGCGGTATCTATAGCCGGGCCGGAAGGTTTTATTTCGGCACATTTAATAACCATGCCCGCTTCCAATGCGCGCAGTTGTTCCAGACGTTCTAATTTTTCCAGCGGACTTTCCGGCAGTTTGACAAACCGTTCCAACGCTTCGCGGCGGTAGCCGTAAATACCGCAATGATGCCAGTAGGGTGCGCGCAGATTTTCGGGCGTTTTTTCCCGTTTGTACGGCACGCGTGAGCGTGAAAAATACAGGGCGCGCGCATCGTGCGCCAGCACGGCTTTGACGGTGTTTGGGTTATCTACGTGTTCGTCATCCGGCATAGCAAAAGCCGCGGTGGAAATATCACACGACGGATCATTTTTAAGCAAATTAGCTACCGCCAGTACCGTTTCGGTTTGGATAAAAGGCTCATCGCCCTGTACGTTGATAATCAGTTTTTCCGGGCGGTTTTGGGCCGCTTCAAACACGCGGTCCGTGCCACTTTGGCAAGCTTCACTGGTGAGCACGGCCTTGGCACCAAATTGTGCCGCCGCTTGTACAACCAGTGGCGATTCGGTGGCGATAAGCACTTCGCCAAGTCCGGTATTTTGGCAAGCTTCGTACACGTGTTGGATAACCGGCTTGCCGCAGAGCGGTTTTAAAATTTTACCTGGCAAGCGCGAGGAGCCATAGCGTGCGGGAATAACAATTAATACTTCGCTCATAATAAAACTCCTTCAATTTCTTGGCGGCTGGTTGTAGCCGTGCCTGACTTTTCTACTACGATTCCGGCTGCATAATTGGCGATGACGGCGGCCTCTTTTAAGCTGGCCCCGGCCGCTAGCGCCAGGGTTAAAACGGAAATAACCGTGTCGCCCGCACCGGTAACATCATACACTTCGCGCGCGGTGGCGCGTACGGTGTAGGGCTTGGAGGAATTCTTTTCAAATAAACTCATACCGTCTGCACTGCGGGTAATCAAAACGGAATCGGCCTGCAGCATTTTTAAAATCTTCCGGCCCAGGCGTTCTATTTCCGCTTCGCCTTCCTTGGGGGTTTCTCCGGCGCCCTCCCAGGCCTCTTTGGTGTTGGGGGTCATGCAGGTAATGTGTTTGTATTTTTTGAAATTATCTATTTTGGGGTCCACACAGACGGGGATATGTTTTTTACGGCAAATGGAAATGATTTGCTGGATGTTTTGGTCGCTAAGCATGCCTTTGCCATAGTCAGACAAAATAACACCCTGGGCGGTTTTGACAGCGTTTTCAAAACTGCGCATGCAGGTAGTAGCGATGGCGGGGGAAATGATTTTTTTACTTTCGCGGTCAAAGCGAACGATTTGTTGCTGGTCGGCCATGACGCGGATTTTTTGAGTGGTGGGACGGTCCGTATCTTCGGCAATGCCGCGGGTGTTGACATTTTTTTGGCGCAGGAATTCTTTAAGCATTTCGCCGCCCAGGTCCGCCCCGACGACGGAAATCATCACCGGTTTAGCATCCAAGGCCGCTAAATTGACGGCTACGTTTCCTGCCCCACCGGCGACGTAAAATTCGTTGCGAACATCCACCACCGGCACCGGGGCTTCCGGCGAAATACGGCTGACCGCCCCTTTAATAAAATGATCCAACATAATATCGCCTACGACGATAATTTCCTTTCCTTTAAACGATTTTAAAATCTGTTTTAAACGGCTGGTTTTTGGTTGCATGGTTTCCTCCCGAATAATCTTTATTATAGCTTTAATTTCGTTTGTACTCCAGTAGTTCTGCCGACACGCTGCCGATAAATACTTCTGTCTTCATCTTAACGGGCATTTTATAGGCATCGTCCGTAAGCCATACTTTCAAATTTTTTCCTTTACTGACAAAAATCCCTTCTCCGCGAAATTGCGGTTCCACCACCAAACAACTAAACCGGCCCGCCGCGGTTTTGACAGTTTGTCTCCCTGTTACTTTGACGACGAG
>JAKSPG010000167.1 GCA_024405075.1 Elusimicrobiaceae bacterium
CCGGCGCCTGACAGAAAACCTTGACGGTATTTGATCACGGTATCGTAGGCCTGTGTTTTTTTTTGGGCCAAGGCGAGCAGACTGTCTTTAGTAAGCGCAGCGATGGACGCCGTATTTTCCGCCGCTTGTGAAGTATAGGTATAATAGTCCGAAAGGGTGGTTAAAAAAGCGATTAACCCCGCCACCATAAGAAGTATAAAAAACGAAAAGAGTTTCCCGGGCAGCTTATTCTTGCTCATCTAAAAAACTCCTCAAATAAAACTCCGCCCCGGCCGCCTGTGCCACTTGACGCACCGCCTGTGCATCGGCCCCGGTTGTATCCACACAACTGGCCACCACCCGTTTGAAACCGGCCCGAACGCATTGGCGGATAAATTCCACCACGTCTTCATAGCCGTCCTGATACTCCGGTTCCGGGCGCACCAGTTTGCACCATGTGGACGCGTCTTGCGCGTTAAGACTCACACACACACTGTCCACCACGGCCGCCAGCGCGGGAACGATGTTTTTACGGTTGATGCGACTTCCGAGTCCGTTGGTATTAAGCCGGATGTCAAAAGGCGGATACTTGGCCTGTGCGCGCCAACCTTTGAGCGTCTGTGCCACAAATAACAATACATCCAGCCGCATCGTGGGCTCGCCGTAGCCACAAAAAACGACTTCCTTAAACGGTGCTTTTGGCAATTCTTTTTCCAACGAGGCAATTACGTCAGCCGCGGACGGCTCGCCGGCGACCAAGTTTAGGTTGTGGCCGTGGAAGTTCATCTTCCACTTGGTTTTGATACAAAACGTGCACAAATTGGGGCAACGGTTTGTGATGTTGATGTATACGCCGTTTTGGAAACGGTACACAATTGCGGGTTGCGTAGCCATAAAAAACACCTCTTGTTAGTATTATACTAATTTAGCTGCTTGCAAAAAGCTAGACTTTTTGCGAGTAAACTTCTATAATGGTTGTATGTTTGTCCCGTGGAAGGAGCGGCGCATGTCCTCTCGTAAAAATGGTTTTACGTTAATAGAAATGCTGGTAGTCATATTGATTATCGGCATTTTGGCAGCTATTGCGATCCCCGAATATAAAACGGCCGTACTCAACAGCCGTTTGAGCACACTGATGGGAAACGTCAAAATGCTGGCTAACGATTTAGAACTTTATCAAATGTCCTGGGGAGACTATCCCGCCGTTAACGACCTATCCCGTTTGGAAATAGGTATTTCCGGTTGCGAACTGGAGGACGGTTCTCTAACCTGCAAGAACGGGGACCAGTACAGTTTTGGCATCAGCGAAACCGAAAAGCCCATCGGTGGTTTTTTGGGTAACTCGCAGGGACTAGCGTACATACAATATCTGCGCGAAGAGCCCACCTATACCAAACGCAACCAACGCGAATGTTGGGCAGACTCGGCCAACAAACTGGCCAACAACGTGTGCTTGAATTTGGAAGGCGTTCAAACCGGCACAAGCCAATGGCGCAGCGGGAGCGAGTTCGGTCACTCCACCGCCGTGTGGAACGTGTACGCGCTGAACGATTAAGTCTGCCTGATTAAAAAAATCTACTAACGTATGGAAGGGTGGCCGAGTGGTTTAAGGCGTCAGTCTTGAAAACTGATGTAGGGGCAACTCTACCGAGGGTTCGAATCCCTCCCCTTCCGAAAATTTAAAATCCCGCGACAGCGGGATTTTTGATTTTCGGAAGGTGGAGTGACACCAACTGCTTGGTGTCACGTCGGGATTCGAAGCCCGCAGCGATGTTTTTGTTTGAGCGTGCGCAAGCCGCGAAAGGCAAAAACCGCGAGGGCGGGCCCGGATGCAATTTCCGTCAGGAAATTGACATAGGGCGAAATTCCTCCCCTTCCGTTGAATTTTAAGGGCTCCCACAAGGGGGTTCTTCAAATTTAACGGAGAATTTGGATCAACGCAAAGTGCTTGGTGTCACGTCTGGATTTTGGGTTGGCCAGGTGGCCTGGTTGCGCTATTGCGTTTAACCGTTTTTGTGAGTACGGCCCGGGCAAAAATTCTTCTATAAATGTTGATATTTCCAAGTGGTATACCGTCCTTCACTATGGCTATAATAATTACTACTTCCCGTTTCCGCCTTGCAAATTTTATTTTGAATAGAAGAAAGATCAGAGGCCGCTCCTCTCGTGTTGCAGAAAATCTTTCCATGCAACGCAGGTGAATGTTCTAAATAAGCTTGAATACGCATATGGATGTTTGTATTTTCACAAAAAACTACCTGTTCGCTGGTATCAATCGATATAACACAAATTCCCCACGAGTATTTATATCCATCAGAACCGTGACCTGAAGGACTTCCGCCCGCAGGTAAATCCATACTTAACTCGTCAAAGCGGGTGGAGTATATGCCGTTGGCCAGATAATACATTTCCTCTGCCTGAGCAAGGGCACGAACAATGGGCCACATAACAGCATAGCGGCTTTTATAAACTGCCTTTTGGTATTGCGGCAACGCTACCGCCGCCAAAACACCGATAATTCACACCACTACCAACAACTCAATCAACGTAAATGCCTTTCTCTCTAAATAGCCCGACACACC
>JAKSPG010000168.1 GCA_024405075.1 Elusimicrobiaceae bacterium
CGCGTGGACGATTGGCGGCAACCTCGTCAACAAGCGGCTGGAGGGCGGCGTGATTCACCAAATGGAAAAATGGGCCGAGGAGCAACAAGCTCTTAACGTTACGTTCCAGCCGTTTATCATCATGCACCGCATGGAGCAGGCCGGAAGTTTTAAAGTAGGCAAAGTGCTTAAAGATGTAGCATTTACCGACATGGCCGCCTCGGTTACGTTTGATAACGCCAATATGCAAATTAATAATGCTTACACGGTAGGGCCGTCTATCTCCGCTACTATTAGCGGATGGGTAGACTGGGTAAAGGAAAATTTTGATATCATAGTATGGACGATGTTTTCAAACACGTCGCGCTCGGGCGCGCTGGCGGAAAACTTGACCGACGAATCGGGCAACCCGGCTTTGGCGTTTCGGATTTCGTCGTCCATGTTAAAACCCAAGCTGGAAATGTTGCGCGCCAAAAAAACAGGTTCTCAAATCCGCGCCGCGCAGGAACAAGGATTGGAAACGAAATTTCAAGCGGCACAAGATTTTCAGAAAGGAGACTTCCATGCCAAGAAATAACATAGACATACTGTGTCTGTTACAAGAACACGGAGCAATCCTGGAGGGGCACTTTGTGATGCCTTCGGGCTTTCACAGCCAAACCTATATTCAGACGTCTTTGCTCTTGCAGCACCCGCATTTGGCACAAAAGATTGCGGGGGCTTTGTCGGATAAATTCTCTAAGAAGGCGGATGTAGTCATGGCGCTTACGCCGTCTAACTCGGTCCTGGCGCAAGAGGTAGCGCGCGCACGCAACGTGCGGGCTATTTTTGCCTCTAAAGACGACAAAGGCACCATGATTTTAAAACATAATTTTACCATTAAGGCCGGCGAACAAGTGCTTATTGTGGACGACGTTGCCGTATCCGGACGCAAAATTAACAAAGCCATTGAGTTGGTCAGCCAACTGGGCGGCCACGTAATTGGCGTGGGCGTGATTGTGGACCGTTCGATGGGATATCTGCCGCTTACTGTGCCGCTGCGCTCGCTTTTATCGTATCCGATGCAAACTTTTGCGGCCAAGGAATGCCCGCTGTGCGCGGCTAAAATTCCGTTTACGCAAGTAGAAGAACTGCGCGAAAAAGGGATGTAACGCATGGAGCAAATTAAATTAAAAGCCAAGGAAGAACGCCGCTTAAAAGCCGGGCACTGGTGGGTGTTTTCCAACGAGATTGACGGCCTGGATACGTCCATAGAGCCGGGTACGCTTGTGCGGGTGCTGGCCAGCGACGGCACGCAAGTGGGTATCGGTACGTTTAACCCGCATAGTTTAATTGCCGTGCGGCTCTTGCAAAAAGGCGAGGCAGATTTGCCGGAAGATTTTGTGTTTGAAAAGCTGGACGAAGCGTATACACGCCGCAAAGAAATTGGTGTGCGTAAATACGGCCGGATGTGCTACGGCGAGGGCGACAATATGCCCGGCCTGGTGGTGGACCGCTACGGCGATACGTTGGTGGTAGACGTTTTAACGGCGGGCATGGAACTGTTAAAACCGCAAATCACCAAAGCGCTTCAAAAAATCTTTAAGCCCAAAGGTATTTATTATAAAAACGACAGCGCTTTCCGCGCACTGGAGGGACTAACCAACACGCCGGAAATTATCGGCGAAGTTCCTGAAACGGTAGAGATAGAAGAAAACGGTGTAAAGTACATCGTACCGATTCGCGGCGGCCAAAAAACAGGTTTCTATTTTGACCAGCGCGAAAACCGCGCGTTTTTGAAACCGTATTTCAAAGATAAACTGGTGCTGGATTTGTACTCATACATCGGCTCGTTTGGACTGACGGCGGCATTAGCGGGTGCGGCGCAAGTGTGGGGGTGCGATTCCTCCGCTGCGGCCGTGGAACTGGCTAAAAAGAACGCCGAACTCAACGGCGTGAGTGATATCGCTGTCTTCCACCGTGATGATGCCGAGCGGCTACTTTCCGCCCTAAAAAAAGGCGAGTTGCCCGATCAACCCGACATCGTGTTGTTGGACCCGCCGGCTTTTGTCAAAAGCCGCAAGGCGTTGCCGCAAGCGGTGGGGCTGTACGTAAAACTCGTCAAAATGGCGTTGGAGGGTTTGAAGCCCGGCGGCTATTTGGCGTTTTCTACGTGTTCGCACCACGTGTCGCGCGAATTGTTTGTGGATATCATCCGCCAGGGTGTAAGCAAAGCGGGTGTGCAAGCGTCGCTGATTGAACTGCGCGGGCAAGCCAAAGACCACCCGGTGCTAATCGGTATGCCGGAGACGGAATACCTGCACTTTGCGCTTATTCAAGTAAGGTAAATAGTATAATTAAGAAAGGATAGGAGTGTGTAGTAAACCGCAGTAGCGGAAAAAATTTATCTATTTTGGTTATGATGCGGCCTTCTGGTCGTACAACGAAACACCAAAATAGCCGTTTAGGCAGCAAAAGTGATTGCAATCGCATTTATTGCCGAACGTTCCCCGCCCGTAAGGGTGGGGAGCTACGGCTGTTGTCTTTTTGGCTGCGTTTCGTTGGCCAAAGTCGA
>JAKSPG010000169.1 GCA_024405075.1 Elusimicrobiaceae bacterium
CTCAATTTTTACAAGCAGGAATTGACGGCTTTCCCCGCGCAAAATAACCGCGCTGCGCGTTTGTACGCACAAACACTGTCCGGCGGTCTTTCCTCGTGGATACTCCAACACCCGCAGGACAGCGCCATACCCGACGTGCTACTCATGCAAACCCGCTTGCAACTGCGTGCCAAAATGGAGGGAGCGGCCCTGGTTACCTTGTTTAAACTACGCTACCAATACCCGCAAACCGACGCCACCCAACTCGCCCCGCTGTGGGAGGAAGCGCTGCAAGGCGTAGACGGGGATGTTCAAGCACAGGCATCGCAACTATTCACGCAACCGGTTGCCTTACACCAAGGAACTGCTTCGCAAGTAGCACAGGCTAATTTACTGTATGCGTTTTCCAAACTGTCCGGCAAAAATTTTTACCCGGCCGCACAGCAAGCGTTTGAGCAATTCTTCACCCAAAACCCTACTTACAGCGGAAATAACGAAGTAGAATTATGGTACGGCGATTTACACCGTGGTAACGGTAACTACCTGGCCGCTATTTTCCAATATAAAAAAGCGGGTGAGCTGTACCCCGATTCTCCCTACAAAGCCGCCAGCATGCGCTTGATTGGGGATATCTACGCCGATAATTTAAAGGATACCGAAACGGCCCTGCACATTTATACCCAAGTATTGCAGCAATTTCCCAAGTCATCCGAAACAGGCGTTGTATATAAACACATGGCTATTTTAGACGAAAACGCCAAACAGTATGACAGTGCATTAATTAATTATGATAAAGCCATTGAGCTGTTAGGCACCGCTCCGACCGCTTACGAGGCCTACCGCGGCAAAGCCGATGTATACGTCAAAACAAAAAACTATGCCGAGGCTTACAACTTACTGACAAAAACAGCTGTGTTGTTCCAGGCAGAGGCGGACCTTTCCGCCCAGGCCCTGCAGGAGGCGGCCCGCATCGCCCAGAAATACTTGCGCGACCCGGTCAAACAAGCCCAAGCACTTGAGAAGCTGCTTTTATTGCAACCCAACTCCCCACAGGCCCCGCAACGGATGTACGAACTGGGCCAAGTATACGAACAGCAAGCGGCCACCGATAAGGCCCGCACTGTTTACCGGCAGTTGGTATTAAAATACCCCACCGATAAATATGCTTCTAAAGCACAAAAACGGCTAAACCGGCTGGCTAACTAAAATTTATCCCCCGGGAGGCTACCCCGGGGAATTTTTATTCTGTACGATTTATTTAGGGCCTATTTGCAGGAACTTTGATACTAATATCAAACCCGGCAATCCGCGCGGCTTCTTTACTGGTAAAGTGAAGGACCCGATCCCTAAACCGGCCTTTGGTCAGTTCATCAAATTCGGTCACAAGCGGCTGGTTTTCATGGCCCATATAGTAGCGTTGAGGCCGTAAGGTGGTGACCAAAGTTTGCTCCTCAGGCAGCGTGACTCCCAACGAGTACGGCTCCAAATAACTCAAATGCGCCCCGCCCGCATAGACCACAAACAACGCCTGCGGATACTGTTGGCGGTACTGTTGCAATGTATTCATCCAATGTTCATTACGGATGCGTACCCCCTCTACCGACCCCCATAGCAACTGTTCGCAGGATTGGTCCTGCTTATTCTGGTACGATAGGCGCAACTCAATATTATCCCACACAAAACGCGGCTCCAGCCCCACCACCGGGATTTGGCTGATATCGGCCGCCTGCCAGGTAGGGTCGTGCAAACGAGTTCCTTCAAATGCCTTTAACTCTTTCCAGGTTTTGCCCTCGGGCAAAAACTCGGTAAAGAGGAAAATCTGCCGCTGCGGATAACGCAAACGCAGCGTTAATACGAGCTGCGTAACGGCGTTGGAAATTTCGGCAAATCCGTGGCGTTCCCCCACAAGCAGGTAGGAAATTTCCGGCGTTATTTGGTCAGCCAACCAACGCAAATCCCACTGGACCGGGTGAGTAACAAGACGACGATTTTGTTCTAAAAAAGAGACCTCTTTGGTAAGCGTTTCCTGCTGTTTTTGCAGGATCGGAATCCACTTTTCCAATTCTAAATTTTGCTGTGTTAAAAAATACTCCGCCAGGTGTTCACGCGGCAGAGAACTAACGCTCGGATACATCTGTTCCGGCGGGATACGGGTAGAAAAATCTTCCAACGCGTCGTACCAGAACTCGTTTACTAACGACTTGCTGGGCCCGCCACGGAAAAACGTCTGCCACCTTTACCGGCATATTCGTCGGTACTTGACCGTATGTTATTCCTGCCAGCACCGTGCAACATGTACACAGCATTATCGTCTTTAGCCGCATAGATACCTATATTGTAATAATTACATCCAATAGATACATGGGTCCTTTGGTGCGGTTTTGGCCGAATTAGGGCCCAGGCAAAATTAGGTCCTTTTTTTGATTTTTTTAAACTACCGGCAACCTCATAAAACATGCCCAACAGCATTTTTGGCTCATTAAACAACGGCTTATTTCCGACGGGCTGGCAAATTTTGCTTGACACATCAAAAAAAAAAACGATAAT
>JAKSPG010000017.1 GCA_024405075.1 Elusimicrobiaceae bacterium
CTGGACATGCACCACGACTACCGCGAAACTTCCCGCGGCGGCCTGGCGCGGTTTTTCAAAAAGCATTGGCTAAACGTAAAGCGCAAAACAAAAACTTTTGCGCGCAAACGCAGACGCAAAAAAACGCAAAAATAAGACGTGTTGCTTCTCATATAATCTAACCAAACGAACGCCGGCTACCCAATAGCCGGCGCTATTTTTTATGGTAAACGGCGATATTCCCACGCGTTACAGGCCAGTTTTGGCCAATGTAACGGGGGCTTATTTTACCCAACCAACAAATTTTGCTTGACATATCAAAAAAAAAAACGATAATGCTCTTATACGCAAAAAAACATTTTTTTCAAACAGGAGATTTTTTATGAAAAGCAAACAAGCTTTCACGCTTATTGAACTGTTGGTGGTTGTACTTATTATCGGCATTTTAGCCGCGGTAGCGGTGCCACAGTATCAAAAAGCGGTTACCAAATCGCGCTACGCTACGCTAAAGCACTTGGTACGTAGTATAGCGGATGCCGAGAAAAGATATTACTTGGCGAATGGTACCTATGCGAGTGACTTTGATGAATTGGATATAGATATGGGAACAGCAGGGGAAGATAACGCCACCAGGTATTTCCCCTGGGGACGATGCACCATTAACACCACTGCCAAAATATCAGTATTGTATAAATCAGCAAATATACATGAGCTATGAAGAACAATTTTCAGGCGCACATGTATGTCTCATTTACAAAAACAAACCCATTCTACACGCAATCTGCAAGCAAGAAACAAACGGAGCTACGGCATACGGAAGTGGAGATAAGTACTACTATTTTTACCCGTAATATTTTTTGTCTATATTTCGGAGTTCATTTGCACCCGCGGCGGCAATTTGATAGAATATAGTACCGATTTATGGTGGATGTAGCTCAGCTGGTTAGAGCGCCGGTCTGTGGAACCGGAGGTCGCGGGTTCAAATCTCGTCATCCACCCTTTTTTATGTGTAGTAGAACAATTTGAAGATTATTTGTTGAAGTGTGGGGTAAGCCCACACCGAGCAAAAGGGAGTTGTATCCCTGCGCAAGTTATCAGTCAACAAATAATCGCCTTGTCTTACCCTTTTCTTGTAATAGGAATTGGGTGGGCGGCGATTATTTGTTAAGGGTCACTGATAACTGCTTTTAACAAGGTTGCCGCCTTTTTTGCGACCGAATTCGGGCCATTAATAAGACAGGAGAAATTGTTTATGACACACGGAAGTATCCACCAGGGTTTTACCTTGATAGAATTATTAATAGTCGTGCTCATCATTGGTATTCTCGCGGCGGTTGCCTTGCCGCAATACCAAAAAACCGTAGTTAAATCCAAAGCGGCACAAATGCAAACCTTATTGGATGCGGTGGTAAAAGCAAGCGATCTATATTATCTGCACAACGGCACATATCCCCAAAATTTTGATGACCTGGATATAGGAATTGATCTTCCTACATTAAATACTAGGCCGTGCCTTACGGATCTTGGAGGTGCCAAGATTAAACAAAGTGGCGATTTTGCAATTGCGATACACAGCGGAAATAATACTTCTCTATCCTCCACAAATATAATAGCAGCGTATTTTATAACAGGCAAATACAAATGTCGGGGATTTACACGAATTCAGGAGTGGAGAACTGACCCTCACAAAGATTATACTTATTGCATGGAAGCGTACTATAATTTGGCTTGCGGAACAAACTGTGAAAAAGGTATTTTTTGCGAGAAAATCGTGGGAAAAAATCATAGCTCACAGGGCCCCGGCGGACTCATGACCCTATACAACTAAAATAATTTTACAAATATAAGTGTTTCTCCGTTTTCTATTACGCAAGTTAGCAGTTATGAACCGCCCCTCATCAGGTCCCTAGAACTTTTAGTCTAGGGATTTCTATTGTAGCAGTTCCGTGGGCAATGGCTCCCTCCAACGGACCAACCTACCAACGCAAATAATTATTGCACAAATACTCGGCACGTGCACAATTTACCCCTAATAGATAAACGATATCGCCCTTCATAATTCAAACCTATTTTGCTCTGATATGTTTTATAATATCTAAAAGGAGCACACTACATACATCACATGTAAAGCAGTTATACGTATTGTGCAATAAGGCACCTTTTTTATTTCCTGCGTGTGGCACATAAGGAGGCACAAGTATTATGGAAGTCATACAAAGTTTTACCATTGATCACACCCACTTAAAGCCCGGCATCTACGTTTCACGTCAAGATAAAGGGTTTACCACTTTTGATTTACGCATTACCGAACCCAATAAAGAACCCGCCGTGGCCCCGGCCGCCATGCACAGCTTGGAACATCTGATGGCTACGTGGTTTCGCAATTCGGAAGCAAAGGAAGATGTGGTATACGTAGGGCCCATGGGTTGTCTGACGGGTATGTATATAGTGATGATGGGAAAATACTCCGTTGAAGATATGCGCCTGTTGACTCTAAAATGCCTGAAATGGATTCTTACACAAACGGAAGTGCCTGCCACGCGCCCGGAGGCCTGTGGAAATTATTTGCTCCATGATTTGCCTATGTGTAAGTGGGAGAGCGCACGTTATATTAACCGCTTGGAAAACGATTTCCATAGCGAGTACACAAAACTCAATATTACTTTGGACGACGGAAAAACTTTTGCCGATGCCTAGTTAACCCGCCGATTTACCAAATTTCGTGCCAGACAGTTCCATTTATCCCCCGCCCAAACCACGGGGGATTTTTGTTGATAACCAACCCGCTAAAAATCCGGGTCATAAGCCCATTGTAATAGCGCCTGGCGTTGGCGCGGGCGGCATTCCAAATGCCCGGGCGGACAATTCTTTAAAACTTGCGCTTTATGGCGGTAAAAACTCCGCCAGCGGGCAATTTGCATGACGTCAACCTCCGGCAGCGCCGCCCCAAATAATACCGGCAATACCACTGAAACCACCCCCGCACATCCGGCCCGATAATCCACCCATTGCGCCGCCAAACCGAAAGCGACTGGCGCGATTTCACCCCAAACTGATTACACAAAATGTCCGGCCCGGCCGGGGATAATTTAGCCCGTACAAACCACTGCGCCGGAAATTATGCCGTACAATCGGTTAAATAGTGCCCTTCAAACACCCCGCGCGCCAACATCTGCGCAGGGGTAAGCTGCGGCTTAAAATCCGGCGCAAAATCCTGCCCCGGCCGGGCCGACAACACATAGCGGTATCCCGTCTGCATTTTATCATGCACCGTGATACAGGCCCCTTTATAAAACCGTTTTTCCATACGTTTGTTATAACATAAAGCACGGCCGACATCGCCCGGTTTTATGGGTTAGTTTTCGCGGCCGGCACACCCACACGCAATATGTTATAATAACTACTGTTGTGCACTTCGTAAAAATAGCACATATCTTGCATTCTGTTATATATATGCAAGGCAACGTATGAATAAGACACTATCGTATAAAAATACTTTTTGGATAATTGTTATCGCCTCTTTTTTTATGTGGTTTGCCGCGTTGGTACACCAACCCAACGGCGAACAGAGTTCCCTCTTTTTTCTAAAAATGCATGATTTTTGGGCCGACGCGACCAACGTAACCGGAATGTCTCACGCCAACCAACCCTATTTAGACGGCACTGTTGGCCTGGAAAATGCGATTTATCCTCCATTAGCTTATGTATTATTTCATGTGCTTTCCCGGCTGGCTCCCACCCCGCAAGGCGGATATCTATCCTATTACTTTACCCCGTTATGGACGTGGACATTTGTACTCACGCTTTGCTTGACCTGTATGCTTTTGTATACACTCATTGTTAAAAATATCTCCTCACGCCTTAACTTGCAAACGGTACTGCTCGGCCTGGCCTTCTTTTTATCAAAACCCATGCTTACCACCTTGGAGCGGGGAAACATGGTGCTACTATCGGCGTTATTCGTAATGGTTTTTATTTTCTATTACGACAGTAAAATCCGCTGGCAGAAAGAAACGGCTCTGATTAGCTTGGCCTTGGCCGCCGGATTAAAAATCACCCCGGCCTTGTTTGGAATTTTGTTACTTTACCGGAAGGATTGGTACGGCGCTTTACGCGCGTGTCTGTACGGCTTGTTATTTTTTTTCATGCCCTTTTTATTTTTAAAGGGAGGATTTTCCAACCTGGCCCCCTTCATACATAACCTCTATTTACACATGGATTGGTTTAAAACCCACCCCGCTATCGGCACGACGCTTTTTTCTTTTTTTCTCAAATTCCGTTACTGTCTGCCTCACACTTGGCAGGCAAATATGGACATATTGCGTATCAGTACGTTTATTTTTTCCTATGTGGTTTGTGCAGGGCTCCTGGCAGGGACTTTCCATCTAAAAGCAAAATGGCAGAAAGTGCTTAATGTTTCTCTGGCAGTATTAATCTTGCCGGCGGTTTCGCAGTCATACTGCTTGTTGTATCTGTTCCCGGCTATGGTACTGTTTTTAAAAGAGGCGGACCGTACTCCGTCCCGGCTTTCAATTCTTATTTTAGTAAGCTGGCTATTCACCTGTTTTGTGTATGTTTGTCCCGTTTCGCTACTGTTTGATCACACGATTGCCGTTCCCCTGTTACTGGGAACCGCCTGTGTGTACACGTGGCAAGCCAACCGAAAACTTACCGATAAGGAGCACGCTTAACGGGAAATTCATATATTATTCGCAATCATACCCTATGCAAACAAATTTTCTCTTTCGTCTGTACGGAAAATATAAATTCTTCGTTTTCTACGGAATTTTCGGAGCACTTACCACGCTAGTCAATGTACTGGTTTATTGGCTATGCGCACACGGCATGCGGCTGGCCGTCGTCCCAAGCGCCACAGTAGCCTGGTTAATTGCCATGTTATTTGCCTATATTACCAACCGCAAATGGGTTTTTTACAGCACAGTAACCGATCCCGCAAAAATCGCCTACGAAATGATTTCCTTTTTTTCCAGTCGCTTGGCCACCGGGCTAGTGGATATCACGTTAATGGCCGTATTTGTTAATTTGCTTCATTTCAACGATCTAATTGTCAAAATAGCTGCTAACATCATCGTCATTGTGCTTAATTATTTAGCCAGCCGGTTTCTAATCTTCAGACACACCCGTCTGCCTTAATATACTAATCCACTGTTTTTTTCTATAATATAAGCATGAACTCGCAACAAGATGTTATTGTCGCCAAACGGGCGGGGTTTTGCCCCGGCGTTAAGCGCGCCATAGATAAAGTGCTTGAACTGGAAGCCGCTGGCAAAAAGCCCGTGTATACTATCGGGCCACTTATTCATAATAAACAAGTGACCGACATGCTCTGCGCCAAACATATTACCGCCATTGATTCCCCTCAACAAGCGGCGGATAAATCGGGCGTGCTCGTCATCCGCGCGCACGGCATTACGCCCCAGTTTCAACAGGAAATTGAATCTTGTGGTATGGAAGTGGTAGATGCCACGTGTCCGCTAGTTAAACACGCACAAAACATCATTTCCAAATTTGCCGATCAAGGATATCACACCGTCATCGTGGGCGATGGCGACCATGCCGAAGTCATCGGCCTCATGGGTTACACCCAAGGGCGCGGCACCGTAGTATCCGGGCCGGAACAGGCCAAGCAGTTGCCGCGTTTTGAAAAAGTAAACGTTGTTTCGCAAACCACTCAAAAAGAAAGTGTATTTTATGCCACCGCCGAAGAAATTAAAAACCACGCGGCTATTTGTCAAATCTCTAACACCATTTGTCAGCCCACCAAGGAGCGACAAAAAGAGACCATTGAGTGCGCTAAAAATGCCGATTTGGTCATTGTAGTAGGTGGCAAACACAGTGCCAACACCGCGCGGTTGGCGGTCTTGTGCAAAGAGCTTTCGGCCGCCGTCCAACACGTGGAAACCGAGGACGAACTAAACGAAACACAAATTTTACAAGCTAAAAAAATCTTTATTACAGCCGGGGCTTCCACGCCGGAATGGGTCATTGACCGCGTAGCCCAGCGCGTGCGTGCCCTGCGAACTTGTATCGGGGGGAAAAAATGAGCATTAAACGCATTGGAATTTTAACGGCCGGGGGCGATTGCCCCGGCTTAAACGCCGTCGTACGGGCAGCTACCAAAAATGCCCTTTCGCGCGGGATAGAAGTGCTGGGTTTTAAAAACGGATTTGACGGCCTGGTGCGTAACGAATTCATCACGCTCACCAACAAAAATGTTTCCGGTATTTTGACGCTGGGCGGCACTATTTTGGGCTCCAGCAACATCGCCAACCCGTTTAAGTATACCCTTGCGCCGTTTGGCACACCCCAAAACCCGCGAGACCTATCCTCCGTAGTTGTACACAATTTTAAGGAAAACATGTTAGATGCTCTTATCACTGTTGGCGGGGACGGCACGTTGCACATGGCACAAAAATTTGTGGAGTTGGGCCTGCCCATTGTGGCCGTACCGAAAACAATTGATAACGATTTGTCCGCTACCGACCAGACTTTCGGCTTTGACTCGGCCCTACACATCGCTACCGAAGCCATCGACCGCCTGCACACCACGGCTCAAAGTCACCACCGTGTGATGATTGTGGAAACCATGGGCCGCTACGCCGGGTGGATTGCGCTGCGTAGCGCGATCGCCGGCGGGGGCGACATTGTGCTCATCCCCGAAATCCCGTATAACGACGAAGTCATCGTCAACTATATTTTAGACCGCAAAGCTAAAGGTAAAAATTTCAGCATTGTAGTTGCGGCCGAAGGGGCCGTCAACGAGCAAGGCAAAACCTCCGTAGCCCGCACGGTGGCCGGTAGTACCGACAGCGTGCGCCTGGGTGGAATCGCCAACAAAATAAGCGATCTGATTGAAAGCAAAACAGGTATTGAGTCGCGCGCGTGCGTGCTCGGGCACACCCAACGCGGCGGCACGCCCACAGCATTTGACCGTTGGCTTTCCACGCTTTACGGAGCTAAAGCGTTAGATTTAGTGTTGGAAAAGAAATTCGGCTACATGGCGGCCTTCCACGGGTTTGCTATGGACGAAGTAAAAATTGCAGATGCAATTTCCAACTTAAAACGCGTAGATCCGCACGGCGCCGAAGTAAAAGCCGCCCTGGAAGTGGGCATGAGTTTCGGCTCGCGCGAAATTGGCTAGGAGATTATTATGAACGAAACAAATTTAGATATGATTTACGGTATCCGCCCCGTGCAAGAAGCACTGCGTAGCAAAAAACGCAACGTAACGCAGTTGTACGTATCGGACTCCAAAGCCGGCCACCGCACGGTGGAAGAAATTATTCGCCTGGCCAAACGGGCCAACGTAAAAATTGACCGCATCGATAATTCCACGCTGGACCGCCTGACCCGCCACGCCAACCACCAGGGCGTTATGGCCAAAATCCAACCCGTGCGGCTGATGAAACTTTCCAACGCTATCTACGAATCCGACGGTAATAAAAAAGATTTGTGGCTCGCCGTAGATGAAATGACGGATCCGCAAAACCTCGGAGCGATCATCCGCAGCGCAGCGTGTTTGGGCTTTTCCACCATTATTTTGCCCAACCGCCGTACCGTCGGCATTACGCCGGCGGTGTATAAAGTAGCCTGCGGGGCTATTGAAAATATCAACATTGTAGAAGTAGCCAATCTATCGGCCGCGTTAAACGACTTAAAAGAAGAAGGGTTTTGGATTTACGGCGCCGATATGGCCGGCAAACCGATTACTAAAATGCAGTACGCCTCCCCGGCAGTGCTGGTTATCGGCTCGGAAGGGTTTGGTATCCGCGAAAAAACGGCCGAAAACTGCGATGAAATTATTTCTATTCCGCAAAAAGGCGGGGTAGAGAGTTTGAACGCAGCCGCCGCGGCCAGTATCATTATGTACGATATGATGGCCAAAGTCAAATGCTGAAAAGGTTGCTAATTTTTTATTGCGTTTTTACAGAAAATCCAACAGGCCCCGTAACTCAAATATATCAATTAAGTAAATAAACGGTACATGGATGACCCCCCAAACAAAAACTGTGGTCATCGTGTATATTGCTCTCCGTACCGCCTAAAGATTTGCAGGTTTGTTTGGCAGTATTATTGTCGGTTCGCGCAATACATTGCCTTTCGTTGGGGTGTGTTTTATCAAAGGAAAAGTAACGTTTATAGGCGATTTTTTGTGTGGGTATCATTGCATACAAATTATTAGTATTAAGATCAATTTGTATCTCCCCGCACCCCATATATCCTTCGGAACGGGAATCATCCTCGGTTTTACAATGCGCCGGGGGTTCAAAGTCCATATCTCTCCAATAGCGTGGCCATGTTCCGTTAGTTAAATAATAACTGTCTATGGCGGTCATGTAAGCGTTCGTAAGTGCCTGCATTTGTGTAAAACGTGTTTTGGTGACGGCCACTTGATATTGCGGCAGCGCTACACTTGCCAAAATGCCAATAATCAAAACAACGACTAATAATTCAATTAAAGTAAAACCTCTTTTTTCTTTTTGCATACATACTCCTCCACGTAATTTTGGTTATAGCCGTATAATATCAAAAAAAAAAACGATGTCAAGTTTTATTTTTTCTCCCGCTATATCCCGCTTTTGCCACCCGCAGGGCCGGGGCGACAAGCGGAAGAAAAAATAGTTGCCGAAAAAATCTTTCTCCGACGAAAAATATCTGACAAAAAAACGGCACAAACAAAAAAATGTTTATGCCGTTTGTACAAATTACAAAGCGTATATTACAGGTATAAGTCAAATTCGTCTAGCACTTTGCCTTTTTCGTTATACACTTTGGCGGATAATTTGCGGTCCACAATTTTTACCGCTACGTAGTGCCGCGCGGAAACAAAACGCGCGGTGGACGGATCCGGATTTTCGCGCTTGGCGGGAGTCTGGCCGGAAGTCCCCACCGTCATATACGTCACGCCGCGCGGCTTTGTTTCCGCGCGGAACATAGGAAATGTCCGCTCGTAATCGGCGTCGCCGCCTTGCAACACTAAATTGACCCGGTAATCTTCAAAAATCTTAACCAAATTGAAAAACACTTCGTTATTCGGCCCTTTCGCACCCGATGAATACGCCGGTGCGTTCATCACTACGATTTTCCACTTTTCGCCCGCACTGGCCAGGGTAGTCTTTAACCAGGAAATTTGGGCAGATTTTTCGTCTAAACTAGGCGCCCACATCGCCCCTTCCGCCGCGTTGGTATCTAGCACCACAAAACGCGCGTTAGCCGTATCAAACGAATAGTATTTAGGCGTAGCATTACTCCAGGGCATATCGTGAAAACGCCGGTAGTTGACCGTTAAAAATGTTTTACTGGATGCATCAGCCCGCGCCGGACCATACTCGTTGGGGCCCAAAGCAATAAACAGCGGTGTTTTGTGAAGCAACTTCTTAAACGGAGTGAAAAATTCCCGGTTGGCATCGCTGTTAAGCCCGCTGCTGGTTACATTGCCGGTATGAATAATAAAATCGCTCGTTTCTCTATCCATGAGTTCAGCTAACGCCGTGCGGGAAGCGGCCGCCTCGTCCGGCAATAAATCACCCTGCGCGTCCGCCCCTTGCGGCGAGCCGGTGGCCCCCATCACCAAAAAATTAACTACTTTACGCTCAGCCGAAAACAAGGTGCGGAACGTCCCCGTTATGGGCTCTTGTGCGCCGTCGCGCGCCTCGTTATACACATATAGTTTGTAGCAATACTCCTGGTTGGGCACCAGACCATACAGGGCTACTTTGTGGCTGCGCCCCTCGGGCGAAATCGTCATAATTTGGTTGCAGCGCGGCGCGGGGCCGTACTCCAGCCACGACGGTGTTTCCACATCCGTCTGCCAACGCAAGATAAGCGTGGTTTGGGTAGGGTCTTCCAAATAAGGTCCGCGCACCAGTTGTGCGCCGTATCCCAAAATCGTACCTCCCAAAAAACAGATTAGAAAAAGTATTTTTTTCATCTCTTTTATTCTATCAAATATCCCCCGTACAAAAAAGAAGTTTCCGTTTCAAAAACGCGTAAAATTTGGTTAAATAAGAATATATGAAAAAAATCACTGTACTCTTGTCGTTACTTACCTTAACCGTTGGCTTACATGCCAAGACGGTAGACGTCGGCCTGGCTTACACGGGTGATTCGCACCACTTTGACCGCGTACAAGCCAGCGCCACAGTGGCCCTTAACTTGAACGTGCTGGCCGGCCTGGAAGCCAAAATGACCAGCGAACGCGCATTTAAGGACCCGGTATACGCCGTTTCAATGCCTTTGGCATTGGATTTAGAATTAATACGCATCAGCCTGCGACCGTTTTATTATTTCAAAAATAAAAGCGATAACCCGGCCTTTCAAGATGCCTCCGCCTTTGGGATAGCCACCCAACTGCGTATGGCCATGCGTGAGGATGAAGTAAATGATATCTACTCCCACGCATTTATAAGCGCCGCATTTGCGCGCCAAAAAGGAACTGTTTTTTTCAACGACGGCACGGATCAAAACCGCTACTATTCCCAAATGGCCTATTCGCTGGGGCTTTCCAACACATTTTTCAATGCGTTCGGTTTAGATTTGATGGGCACGATATTCCAATATCCTAACGGCATTACCGACGTAGCCGGCTTACGCAGTATCATGGACCAGCAGGAACTGGCCAACTTACAGACGTTGGATGTCGTTCACCAACTGCCCAACTATACGGTAGGAGCCCGGTTGACCCGCCTGTGGGCCGACAACGGATCCTCGTTATATGTGGGATATCGCTACGGCGAATTTCACTCCACGGCAGACAAACCGGAACATTCACTAATCGTAGGCAATTCATTTATCGTGGCGCAGCGTGTTTCTTTGGACGTCATGTATAACCACGTACGCACCGTACACAACAAAAACCGCCGCGATATTTTAGCCATACAGTTAAATACTTCTTTTTAAGAGGAAACAATATGGAACGAAAGGATTTTCCGCTTAATGCGCAAATGCTCGCCCTGCTCGCCCATAAGTTACGCACGCCCCTATCTGTAATCAACGGCTATTGCGAAGCAGCACTGGCGCAGGACAAGAAAGCATTGCCACTTACCACAGCAAAAGCCTTGCAGGAAATCAATACGCAGGGCTTGTTGTTGGCCCAGCAGGTAGATAAACTGCTTGCATTTAACCAAGTGTTTGCCATGCAGGAGCAGGATTTACAAAAACAGGAAATTCCCTTAAAAGATTTAGTAAAAAAAGTGGCCGCCGAAGCGTTAGCCCAGGCGGAAAAATTTCCGAAACCGGCCGAACCGGAAAACCCGGGCCTGCGTAGCGGCACATTTATAGAAACCGATTGCCCGCCCGCGCTGGTCGTCACCGCAGATGAAAAATTATTGCGTTTATGTATTTTGGAATTATTATCTAACGCCATTAAATTCAACCCGCGGGCGGAAAAAATTATCAAAATTCAATGCGTCAACCATGGCGACCGCATTTCCGTTTCCGTGCGTGACTACGGCCAAGGTATCCGTCCGCAGGATATCAAACGCATTTTTGAGCCTTTCTACCAGGTAGATGACGATTTTACCGGGCAGGTTGCCGGGTGCGGTCTAGGTCTATCCACCGTCAAACAAATTGCCACCCTGCACCACGGCTCCGTAAGCGTTGTTTCCGACAGGGGGCTGGGCTCTATCTTTACGCTGGATTTACCCATTGCTTGATTTATGACTACCGAAACTCTTTTAGAAACCCTTTCCCAACATTGCGATACGCTGCGCGGTCACCTGGGCCAAGCTTCTCAAACACTGCAGGAACTAGACCGCCGCCTGGTGCAAATTGTTCAGCAACTGCACAAAAATATTGAAGTGCGCGACACGTCTTTTGCGCCAGACTTCAACGCGTATTGCCAACAATTACGCCGCACGTTGGACGAACAGGACCCCGCCTGGACGGCCTTGCGTGCCCAAACCCGCACCTATAAACCGACCGATTGGGATGCTTCCCTGGCACTGGCGGCCAAAGGATTTAACAGCCGCGCCAAAACGCTTTCGCGTGCGTGTGACGAGTTTACTACTGCTTACGATGTATTTAGCCATACCTACAAAAATTTTACAGCCGCTAAATTAAACGTGTGGCTGTTGACCTCCTGCCAAAATGATTTGCTGAATTTGACGGGAAAAATTCTTTTTTTAGCGCGGGAAATTGCTAAACATGCCGAGCGCAACCGGGGGAAACATGCTGCAGGATAAAACGACTTACTACTACTTAAAAACAACCGCCGTTTGTTTAACGATTATTGCCGCCGGCGTAGTGACGGCGTTTTTGGTGTACACACGGGCGTTACTGATTCCGCTGATTATTTCCATTTTCCTCTACACTATTTTGGCTCAAACCACTTTGTATTTGCGCCAGAAATTTTCGTTTCCGCATTGGCTGGCACTGACGGCATCTATTACGCTGGGTGTGGCATTTTTTGCTTCTGTTATTTTGTTTACCACCACATCCGTCGGTCAATTTTTAAAAGGAACCGAGGTATACCGCCAAAACTTAATTACTACTATTGGCGATATCGTCGCGCGATTGCAACAATACGGCATCACGCTGGACCAAAATTTTATAGAAAATTACGTACGCGATTTGCCGCTTTTCAATTGGCTTAAAAACTTTGGCGGCAAGTTGTTTTCCGTCGTTTCCAATATTACGTTGATTGTGCTATTTATGACGTTTTTCCTCGTAGGAGGCAAAAGAAGGCAACCCATTACCAATCCGGCTATTAAAGAAATGCTGGCCAACGTATCGGTTTATTTGTCAGTAAAACTGATGGCTTCGCTTGCGACGGGGTTAGTGGTAGCGGGGATTTTGCTGGGCTTTCAAATTAAGCTGGCCGTACTGTTTGCACTGTTTGCTTTTCTGCTTAATTTTATCCCGAGTATCGGCTCTATTGTGTCGGTATTACTTCCGACCCCGGTACTGTTTTTACAGTTTGGGCTAGGGCCTAAATTTTTCATCGTTATCGGTTTGCTGACCGCAACGGAGTTTATCATCGGCAATTTACTGGAACCGCGTTTTTTAGGCGAAGGCATGGATTTGCACCCGGTGGCATTGGTGGGTAGTTTAATTTTCTGGTCGCTCGTGTGGGGCGTGCCGGGGGCGTTCTTATCCGTTCCGCTGACGGCCTCGCTTAAGATTGTGTTAAGCAAAATTAAGCAAACTCGCCCCGTGGCCGAGATTTTAGCCGGACGCCTGCCACATTAACAACCTGATCATAACAGTGATATCTTTCCCCCCGCTTACCGCGGGGGATTTTCGATAAGTAGCCGTTCGTGTTATGTTGTCGACACACTTTCTTTCGCACGGGGGTAACCGTTGAAGAGGTTTCACATATAATTTTATTCGGATTATTGGTACTAACGTAGATATAATAGCGGGTACCCACCGGTAAACGATGCGCCAACGCAATTTGCGTAGCATTGCCATAACACGTATAGATAAAATCTTTAATTTTCGGACGGTCTTGCCCGTTGTAATTTACCGTCCCTGAATACGGGATATCTATATCCAGCGCGTCCCACTCACTAAACAAGGCATACCGCCCATTAGCTAAAAAACACCGCTGTTGTGCCTCGGCTATTTTTTTAACGCGTCCCACGGCCCCTGTCATGCGCGCTTTCTCCACCGCTTTTTGATACTGCGGCAACGCCACC
>JAKSPG010000170.1 GCA_024405075.1 Elusimicrobiaceae bacterium
GTGTGCCTGTAAACCCGGCCGTTTTGGAAAACGAGCGAAACTCCACCGCTACTTTTTCCGCACCAGGGATTTCATAAATGGAGTGTGGCACATCCGGCTGCGTAATGTACGCTTCGTAGGCCGAATCGTACAAAATAATACTGTCGTGCTCCAGGGCGTAATCCACCCATTTTGTTAGTTCTTGTTTAGTCAGCGCCGCCCCGGTAGGATTGTTGGGTGAGCATAAATAAATAAGATCCGCCGGATCGTTAGGCAGTTGCGGCACAAAATGATTTTCTTCCACACACGGCAAATACACCAAATTACCAAAACGTCCGTCCTTAAAATTTCCCGTCCGCCCGGCCATGACGTTGGTATCTAAATAAACCGGATAAACCGGGTCCTGCAAGGCCACGCGCGAACTAACGGAAAACAATTCCTGAAAGTTAGCCACGTCGCTTTTGGCACCGTCGCTGATAAAAATTTCGTCGGCAGACAAGGCAATACCGCGCGACGCATAATCACCTTGTAACACGGCTTCGCGCAAGAAGGCGTATCCTTGTTCCGGGCCGTATCCGCGAAATGTTTCCGCGCGGCCCATTTCCTCGCAGGCCTCTTTAAGGGCCTGTACCACCGCTGGGGCTAATGGCTGTGAAACGTCGCCAATTCCCAAGCTGATTACATCTGCTTGCGGGTGATCTTGCTTATAAGCAGCTACTTTTTTGGCAATCGTTGAAAATAAATAACTTCCCTGCAGCTTTAAGTAATGTGCATTAACGGCGGTCATAAGGCGGTAAACTCTCCTGTAAAAAGTTCCTGTGCTAGCCCAGTCATCCACACATGTTGGCGTTTGGGCCACTCAATTTGCAAATCCCCCCCGTCCAATTTAACCGTTACTTTCGGCGAGGTTTTGCCCGTCAGCACGCCGGCCACGGCCGTAGCACACGCGCCCGTTCCGCAAGCACGCGTAATACCGGCACCGCGTTCCCACACGCGCATGCGTACAGCATATTCATTAAGCACTTGCACAAACTCCACGTTGGTTTTACGCGGGAAAAGCGAATGTTTTTCCAGCTCCGGGCCCCACTCTTGCAGGGGTACTTTTTCTACGTCATCGGTAAAGATGACCAAATGCGGATTTCCCATAGAAACCGCTGTAGCCGTAAACGTTCGGCCACACGCTTCCAACAAGAAATTAACCGCCTGTTCGTCCCCCCGGCCTTCCATAGGGATTTCCGCCCGCGTGAGTCTCGCCGGCCCCATGTCCACCCGCACCAATCCGCAAAATTCGTCTACAATTTCCGTGCGGATAATACCGGCCAAGGTTTCCAAAGTGACTTCCTTGCGGTGGCACCGCCCGCGGCGGTACAAGTGTAACGGCACACAACGCGAGGCGTTGCCGCACATTTCGGCTTCACTACCGTCGGAATTGATAATTTGCATCCGCACATCGGCCTTATCGGACGGCAACAAAAGCACCAATCCGTCAGCCCCGACGCCAAAGCGGCGGTCGCACAGTTGTTGTGCCAATACAGACGGATTCGTAACGGCTTGCGCCGTTTTGCCATCCAAAAATACAAAATCATTCCCCAGTCCGGTGTACTTAGTAAAATGCATATTCTTATTCTATAAAAGAAAGCACTATTTTTGCTAATATATTTTTAACATTTAATTAGGGGGTGTTTAAGTATGGAACTGGAACACGTTATTAAGACACGGCGCAGTGTGCGCAAATTTGAAGATAAACCCGTAGAGCGCGAAAAAATAAACGCCTGTTTGGAAGCCGCGCGGCTGGCTCCTTCGGCGTGCAATTCGCAACCGTGGGAGTTTATTGTCATGGACGACCCACAGGTAAAAGCCGATTTTTGTAAAGAAGCTTTTAGCGGCGTATACAAGATGAGTACCTGGGCACAAAAAGCACCTGTGTTGGTGGCGGCGGTGTCGGACAAGGGTAGTTTCGTTTCACGCGTGGGCAATTTCATCCGTCGCACAGAATTTTATCTGGTGGACCACGGCATCGCGTGCGAGCATTTTATCTTGCGCGCATGGGACCTCAATTTAGGCACGTGCTGGATTGGATGGCTAAATGTAGACAAGGCCAGCAAATTTTTTAATTTGCCAAGCGGTAAAAAAATTGAGCACTTAATTGCCGTTGGTTATCCGGCCGAAACACCGGACCAACGCCCGCGACAAAGCTTTGAAGAAATGGTAAGTTATAATAAGTATAAGTGAGAAATTACCTGTTTAACAGCCCCGGTTGATGCCGGGGCTTGTTTTTATTACAAGGAGATTTGATATACACGTGCCGTATTGGAACGAACCAATGTTCCCCGGAATAACTTTTTACAATAACTACCGGCACTCCCTTCAAACAAAACGCCGTATTCCGTCCTTTCCATGCACAGAATTTTATTTGTAGGAAAATTCTCCATGTACTGCGAATACCGCGCCGAATACATAGAGAGCGGAGGAGACTCTGTAGCCTTTATATGGTCATAAGGCGAATACGATCTGATATATTCGAAATATTTGGGGTCTCTCGGATTT
>JAKSPG010000171.1 GCA_024405075.1 Elusimicrobiaceae bacterium
CCGTTAAGCGAAGATTTAGCCGAAAAGAAATTGAAGAAATTTGCCCGAAAAATTTTTTGGACGAGTTTAGGAAGTTGTGGCGCGAAATTGACGAGTTGGACTATATGATTGGGATCCGGCGCGAAAGGGGCGGCGGCCCCGTCGTTAGGGACCCGTTGAGGGCAAAATTTGGGCAAGAGGAATTGGACGCGCTCGAGCGGAAAGCGCTCGATTGGAGCGACGCGCAATTTAACCGCAAAAAGCACGAGTTGGTCGAACTACGCCGCGCGCCATTTTTGGTTAACGGCAATAATGGCGCGCCGATTGAAGCAAGACCGACCATTGAGTTGGATGTGAGGCCAATGGGCCTAAAGCGCCATGAAAAGTGGTGGCGAAATTTTGGCGAGTTTGGACCCGCGAGTTTTGGGGAGAAAGAACTCGATGAGATTGTAAAGGAGTTTTGGAGAAAAAGAAAATGGGTGAAAGACCATCCGACGATTGGGGCAAACTCCGACGAGTGCGCTGACGCGTACGCGGATGGCGCGAAAAGGGTCCGGCGCAACAACTCGAGTGATGGCGCGAAAACGATTGCGGCCATTGCGCGAAGCAACATTGTGGACTTTACGGACGAGAGCCATTTATACGGGATTTTGAAGAAATGGAAAGAGTTGGCCGCAATTGTTGAGAGAGAACAATTTGGCGAGCAAATGGGCGATATTTTGAGGACGCTCGAGTATTATGCCGATAACGCGGAGTTAACGGATGTTTATCGGATGATACTAAAGGGCAAAATGGCGGGGAAGAGCAATGCCGAACTACGCGAAGTTGCCCATGAGACCTATGGGAAGAACTACGGAGAAAATTATATTTCAACTATTTTTACCAATAAAATTATACCCGCTATTGCGGCCGCCGCGCGAAAACATATGGACATTGTAGAGAACTTGCCGTTTAGCGAGAACTACAAAAAGTGTACTTGTTGCGGCCGGATTTTACTAAAAAATAGCGACAACTTTACGAAATGCGCGCGGTCCAATGACGGATGGCAAACTCGTTGTAAGACTTGTGAGCACGCGGCTCGCGCGAACCGTAAGTAGGAGGAAATTTAATGAAAACAAAAGAAGAAAAGATTGAAGAAAAATTTTGCGCGATGATGACCGAGTTGGCGCCGGTTGCGCTAATTGGTTTGGCGATCGAACTCGGAGTAGATGTTTTCCAACCCGGAGACAACCCTACTCCCTACGATGCCGCCGATATTGTTGCCGGTATTGCTGATGCGTTTGGCGCCGCGCCCATGAAGCGCAAACGCGAAGTTATTAAACTGATGGAACGTACCATCAAAATCCATGCCGCCGCAGACCGGATCAATCGGGCGCGAGGAGTAAGGACCAATGGGACTACAACCAAAAATTAATCGACCGGCGTTTTCGTTACGGACCTGTACTCGTTGCGGCAATACGTGTGGCGCGGAGCAATTCGCGCCAACGAAATCGCTATTTTATAGCGACCATGTGATACCGATTTGTAATTCCTGCGTTGACTCGATAATTGAGGGCGCGAACGGCGACTGGTCGCAAGTGGATAAGTTATGTCAATACGCCGATATCCCTTTTATCCCGCGCGAATGGGAAGAAATTTATAATACCAATAAGTATAACGCGTTTTATCGGTACGCCGAGATTTTTCAGAAAAGCGACTACGATACCATCGCTTGGGATGATTACTATAAGGCCTATAAGGAACTACGCAACCAAAAGCGATTGGAAGAAGAGTTGCCCGAATTGGCCGAAGAAAAGCGCAAACAATTGGTCTCGAAATGGGGCGCGAATTACGATGACGAAGCGCTCGGCTATTTGGAAGAGTTGTTTAATGGTTTGTTGTCCACCCAAAATATCAATGGTAAACTCCAAGCCGACCAAGCAATGAAAATTTGTAAAATGTCATACGAAATCGACCGCCGCATTGCCGAGGGGTCGGATTTTGATAAGTTATTGACCTCATACGACAAATTAGTCAAAACCGCGGAGTTCACTCCGAAAAACACCAAAAACCTAAACGATTTCGATACTTTTGGCGAAGCGACCAAATGGATGGAAAAACACGGTTGGCGCAATACGTTTTATGACAACGTTTCGCGCGACGTCGTTGACGAGACCCTAAAGAATTTCCAAAACTTTAACCAACGTCTTTACATCAACGAGTCGGGTATGGGAGAACAAATTACCCAACGTTTGGAAGCCCTCAAACATACTGCCGAAATGGAAAACTATTACGGTACCAATAAGAACTATACCGAAGAGTCGGATGATAGTCCTACCGAAATTGTTGCGCCCGCCGACGCGTTTGATGACAGTGAGTTTGCGGCCGATATTTTGGGAGGTGATGACGATGAGTGATAAGAAAGAATTAATTTTATAGTCCAAAGAAGCGTTCTTTACGGACGACCTAATTTAGCACGGCGAGCGCGACGGTATTGAGGTCGAAAAAGGCGTTGTACTAAACGCCGATTACCTTCAAACCCATTTTAACGAAATTGGTAATAT
>JAKSPG010000172.1 GCA_024405075.1 Elusimicrobiaceae bacterium
CACGATCATAAAACGCCGGATGTGGATTTCACCAAAGGTAACCGTCTTAGCGAGTATGAATTCTGTGCCAGTTTAACGGCTTGGAAGATTGTAGCTGTGATTGCTGTTATCTTTCTGTTGGTAGTATTAAAGGGATATGTCGGAGTATCCAAAAAGGCCCTTGAATACCGCAAAGCCAAACGGGCCCAAACAACGGTCGTAGAAGATTTTGCCGGATTGTCGGCCAGCCCAATCAAAGGGAATTTGGATAAAATCAAAAATCAAAATAATAACCTGCAGGTTTTGGCGCAGAGCACGCATACTATTACACCGTTGTTGGTGGAAGTGGTGGATGTTTTGCCCTCTGGGATTTGGTTAAATAAAATAACCTATACGGATGTATTCCCGTTACGCAATTCCGAGGATCGCTCGCTTACCCTGGAAGGTTTCATTACTGCCGGTACGCGCGACGGTCGCGACGACTTGACATTGGGTAACAAGTTCCGTGATGCCCTTATTGAGCAGCCCATCATCAAGAAAATCTGCGGTAGTAACGGCAGCATCCGCTATTCAAACGTCGTTGGTACGAAGGGCGATTCTCAAGCTCCCTCCAGGCGGGCGAATGGTACATCTACCGGACAAGAAACGCGCTTTGTATTTACGTGTTCCAAGGCCGTGGTAGGAGGGCGCTAATATGAATTTGGATAAATTGAAAAGCAATAAGCATGTACAGGAATTTCAAAAAGGGTTGAAAGATATCCAACTGGTGAGCCAGGAGGGGAATTTCAAGCTGTTCCTTAAACAATTTATGACGGTACTGGTGCTATTTTTACTGGTCCGTTACCTGGGCGCGAAGAACGAGAATAAAGTCCGCGGTTATAACGATAAAATAGAATCCATTCACTTGGAACAGTCCAGCGAAAAGGAATATCAGGCTAACAAAGATAAGTTGTTGTCGTTGGAGCCGTTGTTCCCGGACGTTAGTGAGAAAAACGAGTGGTTGCTGCGGCAAATTTTGGGTATCTTTCGAGAAAAAAACATGTCGCCGGAGGGCGGGGGCAACCAAACGGAAGATGCGGCTAACCCGGGATACGAAGTAACAGGTCAGCAGGTAAACACGGAAATGGGCGTTAGGCAGTTTGCGGAATTTTTAGCCAGTATTGAAAGCCGCGACGAGTTTATAAAGATAACCAGCTTTTCGTTGGAGAAAGACGATGACCGCAACCGTTTGGGAAGCAACAGAATTTCCATGCGGTTTAATACCGCTTTCCCAAAGGAAAAAATTGCCAAATCCTTATTTAAAGATTACGACCGCATCATGGCCCAGCGCCAAAAGGACAAAGCGGGTGATGCGGCCAAGGGGGCCAATTAATATGAACAGGGTTTTTTATCTGTTTTTAGCAGTAGGTTTGAGTGCCTTGCCGTTGCAAGCGCAGAATGTGCCCACAGACGTTTCGGCGCAGGAAGTAGTTGCTATTCAGGCTCCGGAGCAACCTGCGGCGCAAGCCGCCACGTCGTCGGTGGCGACCTCGCAGGCAGTTGAGGCGCAGCCGGCAGTTCAGGCGGGTACGTCCGCGCCAGAGGGCTCTTCCAATCCGCAGGAGCAAGCGGCCGCGGCTAAGACGGCTAGAGTAGTTTTTAATCCTAAGAATCAGCGCGATCCCACCCTTTCGCCGGATGATGTGCTGCTGATGGAACACCGGGAAAAGCAACGTTTGGCGGCGTTGGCGGCAGAACGTAAACGCCAAGAAGAAGAAGCCCGCCGCCGCGCTCTTGAAGAAGAAAAAAAACGGGCGTGGGAACTTTATTTGTTAAAACATCCCGAGGCCGAAGTAAAAAATAAAATCCGCATTGGCGGTATTGTCGGTCAGGAAGTATTTATCGGCAGTAAAATTTATACTGTCGGGAATACGGTATACGGGGCACGTATCGTAGCCGTATCGCCTGATTCGGTGGTGTTTTCTTACAAGGGCCGTAAATTTGTACGAAAGATTCAGTTGTAAAATTTAAGGAGTTCAAAAAATAGGAGGATTATGAAGAACCGTTTAGCAGTTGTGCTGGCCCTGGTGGCCACACTGGGATTGGCAAATATGGCGGTCGCACAAAACCGTCAGTCTTTGCCTAGCGACAACACGATTACCGTGGTGGAAGACCCTTCGGTACGTCTGTCGGGTGAGACCGAGTTGTACAAAGAGTCGGAAGGCCCCTCTCCGTTGGATCGGAAGGTGTCTATTCGTGTTTCTAACGTACCGATATCGGTGTTCCTCAACAGCATCACCACGCAGGCCAAAATTAACTTTATTATGAGCGAAGAGTTCGCTAATAAAAAAGTAACGGCCTCTTTAACCCGGGTTACCGTACGTGAAGCCTTGGATACATTGCTTCGTGTACACGGCCTTGCGTACCCCCGTACCGCATAGAGCGCGAGCTCTGTCGCTACCA
>JAKSPG010000173.1 GCA_024405075.1 Elusimicrobiaceae bacterium
TTACACGTTAGATGCACAAAATCTGCAAACGGTTACTTTGCAAGTTGCTCCAGATAAAAGTGAATTTGACTGCCAAATCAACCGTGGGGTGGTAATATGTCGTCATTTACCAAGCGGCGAAAGCCATACTTACACGGTCCGTGGTGAACAAGTGCGTTTGGCAACCAGCCTTTGCGGTAAAACCGACGCTTTGGAAATTTACCTTACTTGGCAAGGACAAGCCAAAATTTATTTGGACGGTGGACAACCGCAAAGTTTAACTTCGGCGGAAATTAACACCAATCAACGTTTGGAACAAATCGTAACCGCGGCTTACCAAGCCAAATTTATCACGGGGGAACGGTTACGGGCGCGTTACTTGGCTGCAACCAAGTTGGTGCCGTCTTTAGCCAATCTTTCACGCGTAATCGCGGTGCAAACTGCGGACGATTTTTTGCAAGCTTGGGCAATGTTGGACGATTACCGCCAAATTGCACGAATTTTTCATGGCTTTAATTTGGTGTTTTTGTATTCCAGCGCGACACCACAAATTGCGGACATCATTACGGCAACTATTACTACAGAGCGTGTTACGGCATGTCATCAAGACCAACTATGGTTGTATTTTATCGACCGCACAGTTACTGAACCTGATGCGTTATACTTTTTGACGAAATTATCACGTATTAACCATTATGTTCCGCCGGCACCAACTCCTCCGGGTTTGACAATGACCAGAAATTGGCCATACGTTAAAACACTTACGGTTACTAACACTTTACCGCAAAAAATGACGCGTGATTTGGTTGTGCCGTTAGGGTTTAATCATTTTTCGGTGGTTAGTGCGAATGGCAGTATTTTAACCGTAACTGGATTACAGTCGGGACGGACCAGCACGTATGTGTTGCCAGCGCCATTGCATTTGTCTGGAGAATGGTTGACAACACACGTGAATGTTCCTTTACATGTTAAACTGGCAGGTTACGAAACGCGACAATTTAATATCACGCGGCGCGAAAAACAAAACCAAGTCCGTCTAACTAAAAAAGATTTAGCGACTTCAATCAGTGAAATTAAAATTCATACCGACGATAAAAAATTGGATGCAGTGTTTACTAAAAACGTGGTTGATGGGGAAGATTTGGCACTGTTGTCTGCGGTGAAAGCGGCGTTCCAAAACCAAGACCGGAAATTACTTTTTACCGCCATGGGCGACCGCTACCAAATTACTGCTGACGTTTGGCAATATCTATTGACCAAAATAGTCGGTTTACGAGTGCGAACTGGCAAAATATATTTAACGCCATGCATGAATCTTATGGGCGAATTTACGCTTAGTCTTCTTTGCGCGGGTCGGCAATACGCGTTCAATACAAAAGTGAATTTGTCAAAAAGCTCAAATTTTGCTATTATAAAATATGGAAATTCAAAATGATAAAAAATTAGCCGGCACTAAAACCGAAAAAAATTTGGAAACAGCTTTTGCTGGCGAAAGCGGAGCACGCAATAAGTATACTTTCTTTGCGTCTAAAGCGAAAAAAGAAGGTTACCCAACCATTGCCAAAATTTTTGAAGAAACGGCAGGTAACGAAAAGGAACATGCCGAAATGTGGTATCGTTATTTGCATACCATTGGCACGACTACGGAAAATTTATTGACAGCGGCGGCTGGCGAAAATTTTGAATGGACGGATATGTATGATAAATTTGCTAAAGAAGCCGAAGCAGAAGGTTTCCACGAAATCGCGGCTAAGTTCCGCGGCGTCGGACAAATTGAAAAAAATCACGAAGCCCGTTTTTTGGACTTGGTGCAACAATTAAAAGACAACACCATGTTTGCGGGCGAAACCGCGGTAACTTGGCAATGTTCTAATTGCGGTTACACTTTGGTCGCTAAAGAAGCCCCCAAAGTTTGCCCAATTTGCTTACACGCGCGCGAATTTTTTATTCGAGTTTATACTAAATAATTAAAAAAAGTCCACAAGGTGCGGACTTCGATTATCTGGTTGGACTGAGTGGACTTAATAGCGAGCGAAGCATCAGCGTAGCGAGATATCTGACACGCATGTGGCAGAACCACTGACCCCCGTCTTATCTGCCTGACGGCGAAATCGGCGTGGGTCAAAAAAAGTCCGCGAGATACGGACTTTGTTTGGTTGGACTGAGTGGACTTGAACCACTGACCCCCGCCTTATCAGAGCGGTGCTCTAACCAACTGAGCTACAATCCAGTGCAATTATTATAACATAAACTAAATAAATTTCAACTGGTTTTTTTGCAATTTATCTCATGAGATGTGGGAAACAATTTGCGCAAATTTTCAA
>JAKSPG010000174.1 GCA_024405075.1 Elusimicrobiaceae bacterium
ACAGTACCGCAACATGCGCGAAGTGCTTAAAGAACGGCCGCAGGCGATGGAACTGTTGGAAGGAGCGTTGAAAGAAAACGGGATTTCTTACCGCTTGACGCAGGCGCGCGGCGGTACGGACGGCGCGCAATTATCCTTGCGCGGTTTACCTACACCCAATATTTTTGCCGGGTACGAAAATCCACACGGCCCGTACGAATGGATGAGCATGACCTGGGTGGAAAAGGCCTTCCATATATTGGAAACTATCATCCGCAACGCGGCCAAGTAAGTCCGGCGGCGATTTAGCCGCGAAGGCCGTTCTAAAACAGTATAATGAAGAACCCCGCGCTGATGCGCGGGGCTTTTTTAATTATTGCTTGAACTGAATTGTTGTGTAAAATAGTCGCACAATTTTTTTCCGCGTGCGGTGTTGTGAGTACAAGCTTTGACGGTGCCGTCTTTCCAATAGAGTTGTAATCCTAGATAGTGCCTTGGAAAACCCCAAAGCTCTCTGTATTCTTGTAATACAGTTCCAAAAACAGATTCAAATTTTAACTACAGCTTTTACTGTAACAAATTTATGTTGGCCGTTGCAAATAAAAAAAGCTCCCGGTGAAGGGAGCTTTTTTACGTCCAATATAATTTTTTACCGTCCGGCTGGTTGATTGACAGATTCCAACAAGTTGCGCGCATCGGAAATGGTCGGCTCCAGCGTTTTCGTCACCGCGTTATAATTGAAACGGTACGAAATTTTAAAGCTTTGCGGATTCTCCGGCGGCACTTTGGCCAGGACGGAGTAATTATCCGGGTCTACGGCGTTGGAGATGCTCCAGGTAATTAAGTCCACCATGGCCGGGTGCTTTTTCTCTATATATTGCTTAAGCGTGTAACCATTGGCTAATCGGTAGTTTTGCACTTCGCTTAATACCGCATCTTGCGTGGTGGGCGGTAGCGTAGCATCAGCCGGGGCAGTCGTATCTTCTACCGTTACCGTGGGTAAATTACCGGGCAACGCGTTCATAGTCGATTCCTCCGGTTGCGCTATGGGGAGGACTTCATTTAACTGGGCTTGTTGTTCTGTCTCAGCGGTCGCTTGTGAGTTGAAGATATTGAACTTGGCCGGAATTAAATCCATAACCCCTAACATGGCATAAATAACGGCGGCCAGCAGTAGCGCAATTAACGTTCCGACGACTAATTTAGCCGTCCGTCCGGCGGGTTGGATATCTGCCGATTTCAAATCGTGCTGGGTATTGATATCATTGATATCTTCCAATTGTAACCGTTCTGACTTGGCCGGATCGGGCACCATGGGTACGGTTTTGATATCCAGCGAGGCCCCTCGCTTGGCTTTAATTGTATTTTCCAGTACAATTTGCGAAACGGTCAATTCAGAGGATATGTTTCCTTCAGTGGTTTCCGGTGTGGTTTCCGCGTCCGGTAGTGGAGAAACATTATTTTCCTGTACTTGAGGAAGATCTCCTTGCGGTTCGGTAACCATTTCCTGGATTTCTAACGGTTCATCTTTTCCCGCATTGGCTTCCCGAGCTGCATCTTCCGCGGCTTTATCCGGGTTTTCTTTGGCTTCATATGCTTGGCGCATGGCCGAGGAAGAAGCCGGCGGCACAAAGTCCGATATCAAATAAGTAGAGCCTTCCTTTAATTCAATTTCATCAGTTACTTTTTCCGGGTCGCCTTCCGGCATGGCTTTTTCGGCCGGGGTGTCGGAGGAAATTTCGGATAGGGAAGGCATATTTTCTTGCTCATCGGTTGAGGGCATGTCCTTTTCGGCTAATGCGTTGGCACTGGCCGTAGCACTGGCAAGCCCAAAGAGTTGTTCTACCGATTGGCTATTGTTTTGGTTGCTGTGTTCGGCGAACGCTTCGCGTAAATCTTCTTCTGTAATAATGGAATCGGGTTGTTCCGTTTTGGCGCCGGGAACCAGTTCTTCCACCGTTTGCTGGGCGGCTTCTTCTTCTTGTTCTTCAGCCGGGGTTTTCTCCGGAGCATCTAATGCCGGGATATACGGGGTTGCCGTCATGGCGGCATTGACCGGTACTTCTTGGGGCAGCTCGTTATCCTTATCGGCGGATTCTTCGGTTTCTTGTTCCGGCTCTGTACCGGTGGAAATAACTTGTAAATCAGCTAACGGAGCCGGATCTTCACCCTGGCCCTGTTCGGAGGGATCCACGGGTTTCGGCGGGTCCTGTTCCAGCAAAGCCTCTAAGTCCATGGCATCTTGCGGTTCGGCAGATACAGGAAGTTCTTCCTCGGATTTGGGGGCTAGTTGGATATCCGCTCCTTCTTGATGAG
>JAKSPG010000175.1 GCA_024405075.1 Elusimicrobiaceae bacterium
GCCGCAGCGATGTTTTTGTTTGAGCGAAGCGACAGGCCACCGCCGCGAGGCCCGGCCCGAAGGAAAATTCCCTCAGGAAGTTTACCGGAGGGAAATCCCGTGCGGGGCATTTTTTTTCTGCCTAAAATGTGCTACTGCGTTGTTGTGAACTCGGTCGGATACTTCCGCCTTGCGGGCGTGCTTCGCCAGCATCCCTTCCTCGTTCGCGCCTAGCAGTAACACATTTTTCGTTGAAAAATCCGGTGCACAAGGTGCTACTGCGTTGTTGCTCGTTCGCTTTTGTTCAACTAACCCCTTTTACAAGCTTGTACCAAATCGGCTACAATATAAGAAGCGACGTACAATTACATTATCTAATATAAAATAACAGCCCTTGACTGACAAAAGAGGCTATTATTTGGGATATAATATACCTATGAAATCAATTCAAAACGAATCCGCCGTATGCTGTCCTAACCATTGTGAGGAGTTTGATGCCGTGTACTGGTCCCTCGTCAGTGCGGACCAAGACCCCGATTTAAAATCCGCCGCGTTGGGCGGTGAATTAAATTTGGTGCAATGCCCGGCGTGCGGGGCTTTTTTTCACCACCACGGCGATTTGATTTATTTTGATGCTCCCGCCGAGCTGTTGATTTTTGTTTTTGATGAAAAACACCGCTCATGCGCGGCGGAGCTTTCGCAGCGCATGCAGCGTGATTACGAAATCATCAAAAATACGCTGGCTAAACAATTGCATATTGATTATCCCCCGCTTTGTGTGTTTGGGTTAGATGCACTTCAAAAAATCTTGCAGGACGAAGAAAAACACTCGTTTGAGTCGGAAACCGTCGCAGCTTCAGCGGCCGCACAAGGATGTGGCGTAGTACGGTTGAAACCGTCGTATGCACGGGAACATCACTTCCCGTATTATGTGCCTGCTCCATCGGGCAAGACAACAGCCAACGATTACGCCGTGGCCGCTAGTAAGGTGTTAAAATCGGGTTTAAAGAGTCTGCTTTTAACCAACTTTAAAGACCAAATGAGTCAGGAGGGGGTAGCGACACCGTTGACAGTATGATACCGGAAAAATACAAGGAGCAACTTTATGCCGTTGGCACGTATGCCAGCAAACTGGGGTTGAAGGCGTGGGTCGTGGGGGGAGCTGTGCGCGACTTTTACCTCAAACGCGACACGCAGGATATTGACCTGGCCTTTAGCGGTAACCAGGAATCCGTAGCGGAGTTCTGTGTGAAACAATGGGGGGGAGACAAACATAAATTTTCGCGTTTTTTTACCTACCGGGTGGATTTGGCAAACGGGGTAAAATTGGACATGGTCCGCACCCGCAAGGAATCATATCCGTACCCGGGTTGTCTGCCGCTGGTAGAGCCAAGCCCGTATATTAAGGACGACCTTTTCCGCCGCGATTTTACCACCAACGCCTGGTGCTTTTCTATTAATCCCGATACGTTCGGTCAACTTTACGACCCGTTCGGGGCGCAGAAAGATATTCAGAAGGGGCTGGTGCGTATTTTGCACGATAAGAGCTTTCTGGATGATCCCACCCGCCTCTACCGTGCGGTGCGTTTTGCGGGGCGTTTTGGGTGGAAGTTGGCTCCCAAAACGGAGTGGTTGTTGCGTGCGGCTGTCAAAGAGGAGTATCCTCTTTTAGTGTCGCGCAACCGGTTTAGCCATGAGTTTCTAAAAATACTGGAAGAGCCGCGCGTAAAAGAAATTTTTGCCTTAATGGAGAAATACGACCTGCTGAAATTTGCCTGGCCCGGCCTGGCGTGGAGCGATGCGTTGTTACGCACGGGCAGCGTGCTGGAGCGGGTAGGTATTTTGGCCTGTCAGTTAGGCGAAAGTGGCGAGGAATTCGTGCGTAGTTTGCATTTGCCTGCGGAATTTAACCACGAGGTTATCGGTGCGTGGAAAGTCTCGCAAGAAAAACTTTGCCCGCTGGCGGCGTTAAGTGCAGCTAAAAAACAAATTCTGCAAACAGTATTTACGCACTTGCCGTCGGCGGCGTTGGAGCCGTGTGTGATGTCGGGCAAGGAACTCAAAGAAATGGGGCTGGCCGGGCGGCATATTTCGGCCACGCTTACGCGCGTGCGCCAAGCGCAATGGGAAGGCCGCATAAAAACAAAGGCCGAGGCCCTTAAACTGTTAAAAAAATAACGTATAGCTGTTACTAAAACGTCCCCGCGAGAAAATAGCGGGGACGTTTTTTTGCGCGCTAAAAGCGACTGAAAGCCAAAAAACAATTAGGAGTTCTTAGGCCATTT
>JAKSPG010000176.1 GCA_024405075.1 Elusimicrobiaceae bacterium
AAGGGTTTTACCCGCCTGTGAAAAACCCCCCGCTATGCGGGGGGATATTTATTGCGGAGTAAAAATTAAACTTGACTTTGTTTTTTTTTTGCTACATTTTGCATATAAGCTCCTGTAGGAGGAGGATATATATGCAAAATAAAAGCAGTTTGTTGGGCTGTTTAGATGTTAAAGCATTTACGTTAATTGAGTTGTTAGTGGTTGTGCTGATTATCGGTATCTTGGCGGCGGTGGCGCTCCCGCAGTACCGTTTGGCGGTGGCCAAAAGCCGATACATATCGCTTAAAGCGGTAGTGGATAAAATTACGCAAGCACAAGAAGTTTATTATTTGGCTAACGGCGAGTACAACAATCGGTTTGAGGAATTGGATATAGCTTTGCCCGCCGGCGGGCAACCGAATTCCACCTCTGCTAACACATACAACTATAACTGGGGGACTTGTTTGACGGGATATAGCGGGAGTGTGGCTCGTACGATTTGTTATAACACTAAGGCAGGGTTTGGTTATATGCGCACAACGGATCGTTCAGGTGGTTTGCGGAAATGCGCTGTACTTTCATCGGACGTTACCGATTGGCGGAACCAGGTTTGCAAACAAGAAACACATGCGACCAGCGGGGGGTTATCCGAAGGAATTTTATGGTGGAACTATTAATAAATTACCTACGGATGTTTTCTAATCTGCTGCTCTCGCGCGGCTTTTAACTTTTCTAAAAACGCGGCGCGCACATTAATTTGATTAGCCAACGGAGCTGTTTTTAAGTGACAAATTCCAATGGCTACGGCATCGGCTGTGTCGTCGGGCGAGGGAGCTTTATCTAAGTTCAGCGTCAGTTGCACCATACGCTGGACTTGTTTCTTGTCTGCGGTTCCCGTGCCGCAAATCATCATTTTGACGCGGCGGGGGGGATAAAAGGTGATTGTTTTACCGGCTTGTTCACACGCCAAAATAATCACGCCGCGCGTCATCACGGTATTAGCCATGGTGGTGGCGCGCTTTAAAAAGAAATTCTGTTCCATAGCCACTTGGTCCGGCTGATACGTTTGCAAAATTTGTTGCAATTCTCGGTGGATGTAATGGAGGCGTGTGGGGAGTGCTTGCCCGGCGTCGGTATGGATCAGCCCGCAGGCACGTAACGAAAGAACGGAACGGGCGTTCCGTGTTAAAATCGCCCATCCCGTTCTGTCTAAACCGGGGTCAATGCCTAAAACGGTAGTTATTGTTTCCGTCAAGGCCAACCTCTTTTATGCGTTGAGTTTAGCGGCTACGGCTTCGTCAATGTTGGAGTTGTCGTACACGTTTTTGGTGTCGTCATGGTCGTCTAGTGCTTCCAACATTTTCATCAGCGTTTCGGCCACATGTTCGTCCGTTACGCTTACTTCCGTATCCGGCAGCATCGTTAAATCGGCCGATTCGGGGGTAATTCCTTTGGCTTCAATGGCTTTTTTAACGCTTTCCAACTCGTTCATGTCCGGGTTGGTGATTACTTCGTACACGTCGCCCGCGGTGCGCACGTCTTCCGCGCCGGCCTCCAAGGCCAAATTCATCAAATCGTCTTCGGAAATATCTTCTTTCTTCACGACAATCATACCTTTGCTCTTAAACATGTACGACACGCAGCCCGCCGTACCGATAGAGCCGCCGTGACTGGTGAAAATTTTGCGAATTTCCGCAAACGTGCGGTTTTTATTGTCCGTCGTGCATTCCACAATGATAGCGACCGAGCCGGGGCCGTATCCTTCGTATGTGATTTCTTCATACGATACACCGGGCAACTGGCCGGTACCTTTCATAATGGCGCGTTTGACGTTGTCCGAGGGCATGTTGGCGGCGCGGGCGTCGTCAACGGCTTTGCGTAAGCGCGGGTTTTGGTCGGGGTTACCGCCGCTCATTTTAGCGGCAATGGTGATTTCCCGTAAAATTTTAGTGAATACTTTGCCTTTTTTGGCGTCTACGAGGGCCTTTTTGTGTTTAATGCCGGCCCAGTGCGAATGTCCACCCATGGGTTACTCCTTACTGCATAAGATACTTTATTGTAGCAAATTTTAGTTGGTGCGGATATAAAATAAAAAGAACGCGCGGCCGAGGGGTCGGATTTGATACAATAAATACACAACGCCCCGTTAGCTCAACTGGATAGAGTACTGGTCTTCGGAACCAGTGATATGGGTTCAAATCCCGTGCGGGGCAAAAATAAAAAATCACCGTTTCAGGTGATTTTTTGTTTTTATCCCACAAGC
>JAKSPG010000177.1 GCA_024405075.1 Elusimicrobiaceae bacterium
AGTGTTTGTCCGGCCACGACTGCGGGCGGAACAGATGTGCGCCGCCGAGAGAAAAATTTTGAGTTGTTGCTTTCTCCTGATGGAAGTATTTGGGGGTTTTGGACCGAGGGAACTTACAAATGCGGTGGATTCTCATATAGGTCCGATGGGAAGAAACTAATCTGTGTGGAGCGCGCGGATCTAGCACTAAACCAAACAAAATGCACCAAAGTAGAAAAAGCGGTATACGATTCTACCCCTTCTACCTGGCGCTATTATAACTTGCCGTAGGTCTACTATTTCATCCACGTCCGCGCGGCAGCCACAGCACCCAGTACACACGCCGCGCCTAAAAGCGTGACGATAATTTCCACCGCGCGCGGCAGAAATGATATATATTTTTTAGTCAGCGTATTGATGCGCCGTTGAAACACTACCGGCGCGGCCGTAAATATCAAAAATCCGGCTATTTTCCACCCGCGTTCTACAGGGGAAAACACCAGCACCAGCCCACCTAACCACAACATGCCCCACAACGCCGCCGGCCACGAAGTGCGCCGTTGGGTGTATTCGCACGTGCGGTTGATGATTCCCATCAGTTGAAAAAAACTCCACCCGCCTGCTATCGTGTGCAAAAGCGGCCCGCCGGAGAGTTTCTTGCCGTTGGTGCACTTGTAACCTTGACACACGTACGTCCATTGTTTGTACAGCCAGTATAACACAAAGGTCCCGCCGCTTGTCCACAGCAGTAATAGCAGCGTAAGCGGACGCATAAAATAAAACTGGGAAGACAACCCCGCCGCTTCCAGTTCGGCTTTGCGTTTCTGGCGCAACGCCTGGGTGGAGTAGTTCCACTTTTGCGGTCCCAGCGCATAAAAAATATAAAGAACCGCCACAATACCTATCATTTCCAGTAATCGTTCCATACGGTTATTATAAAACATTTCAAGGCGGGGGAAAAGGTAGTTTTCAAGCAAAGCCGCTCAAAAAATACTAAAATATAAGTAATCACAATAATTGCAAACCTTTTTTTGCAATCCCGCCAGTTGCGGGGTTTTTTGTGGAAATTTTAGTAAGGAAAATGAATCATTTGTTATGACAACGAATACCCGTCAAGATGTACGTAACGTGGCTATTATTGCCCACGTGGACCACGGCAAGACAACCGTGGTGGATGCTTTGCTCAAATTTGCCGGAGAATTTAAAGTAAAAGAGGACGAGGCCCAAGATACCGTGTTAGACTCCAACCCGTTGGAGCGCGAACGCGGCATTACGATTTTGGCTAAATGTACTTCTATCGGCTATAAAGGGCATACGATTAACATTGTAGACACGCCCGGCCACGCCGATTTCGGCAGCGAGGTAGAGCGCGTATTACGTATGGTGGACGGGGCTATTTTGATGGTGGACGCCGTGGAAGGGCCTATGCCGCAAACACGCTTTGTGCTACGTAAAGCATTGGCACTGGGACTACGCCCGATTGTGGTCATTAATAAAATGGACCGCGACCATATCCGCCCCAGCGAAGTAATAGACGAAGTATTTAACCTCTTTATGGAATTGGGAGCCACCGACGAGCAGTTAGATTTTCCGATTATTTACGCTTCCGGTCGCGACGGCTGGGCCAGCTTGAAAATGGAAGAACAGGGCAAAGATATTGCTCCTATTTTAGATACTATTTTATCGCACGTGCCCGCCCCCGAGGCCCGGCCCGATGCGCCGCTTCAAATGCAGGTAACCATGCTGGACTATAACAACTTTTTGGGCCATGTGGGTATCGGGCGTATTTTGGCAGGTAACATTTCCAAAGGCCAAACCGTGGCACTTATGCACCAGGACGGAAGTGTAACACAAGCCAAAGCCGCCAAAATTGAACGCTTTTTAGGGCTTGGAAAAGTGGAAGTAGAAAGTGCCCAGGCGGGGGATATCGTATCTATCGCCGGGTTGGAAGGCGTGGACGTAGGCGATACGCTTTGCCGTCCGGATGCTTTAGAGGCCCTGCCGCCGCTGACGATTGACGAGCCCACGATGTCCATGGATTTTATGGTCAACGATAGTCCGTTCTCGGGTCGGGAAGGGAAATTTGTTACCAGCCGCCATTTGAAAAACCGTTTGGAAAAAGAAGCCCAAACCAACGTGGGCTTAAAAGTAGAACAATTGGAAGGTGAAGGGAAATTTAAAGTGTACGGCCGCGGGGAACTCCACTTAACGATTCTAATTGAAAATATGCGCCGTGAGGG
>JAKSPG010000178.1 GCA_024405075.1 Elusimicrobiaceae bacterium
CTTATGTGTTTGAATATCAAAAGAGTAACAAGCGTTTAGCGATTACCAAAGTAACAAACGGGTAACAAAAAGAAAAAGAATCCACGGGACGGCCTTAGTAACAAAAAGGGTGTAACAAACATTTTGTTTTCCGGCCCGCGGATTCCAACAGCGAAGATAGGAAAAAATAGTGAAGATGGAAAATTTAGAACCCCTATTAGCGTTTTTTTCTCGCTTCCGCTTGCATTTCCCTTTGTTGGTCGCTGTTCGGCGCTTACTAAGTCTTTACCGTGTTCGTTAATACCCGGTTCCCCTCCTCTGGACGAAATACAAATAATTTCTTTGTCTTTGTCCATAGCTGTAAAATCTTTGTCTTTGTTCATAGCTGTAAAATCTTTATCGGTTCATTTTGTTACTTTGTTACTTTGCCCGGCTTCCCTGAGACTGGCCGGGCGGCAGCGTCCGACAGGCGTTTAAGGTTCGCGGAAATTAAAACCGTGTCCCCGTCTGGAACGTCCGGCCTGTTCTCTGATCGCCGCCAGTCGTTAACGGTGTATATGCCCGCCGCCAGCGTTGCCGCCTGATACTTTGCCCGGCTGTCAGGGTCCATAGAGAAAACGGCCCGTCTGTCAAATTCTATTTTCTGTCTGCCGTTCAGCTCTGCCGGTATTAGCTTTCTTTGAAATTCGTTTTCAATCTTTCGTAGTAGCGGGCTTAGCGTATTGCTCAGATAGGCTGCCTTTGCAGCTTCCGCGGTCTTATAGTTGCTGCCTGAATCCTCATACACAAACGCCGGGTTAACGCCAAAGAATCTGCATATTTCCAGTACGGTAAATTTGCGCGATTCCAAAAACTGCATATCTACGGCGTTCAGGGTTATAGGCGAAAATTCGGCCTGTCCCGGCAGCGCTACTATATGTTTGCCGTCTCTAAACTGTCCGTCCAGATCTGCCGCCGCTTTCTCTAATTCGCTGTCCTGATATTCGCCAAATCCGCGCACGGCTGTAGCGCCGTTCGAGACTATGCCCCGTACGTTGCCGCCGTTCTGGTTGCGTTCCTTTGTCTCAGCGTCCCCGGCTGCCGCCGTGTCTATGGCCGTACGTGCAAATTCCAGCGTACTAATACCGCGTTTTCCGTCGCGGGTGTAATTCTTTACGTGTATTATTTCGCTTTCGTCGTACGTCCCCTGTATGCCGTTTACAGTGTCGCAAATCGTATACAGGTTATTTACGGTATCGTGGGTCACGCCGTCAGGACTTACCAGAACCAAACGCGCCCAGTCAAGCGCCACGGGGTCCCATTCCGGGACTACGTAGGCGTTACCGCGCAAATAAACGTACTGTACCAGCTGCCGCCAAAAGTCTACGGCGTTGAGGTCCCCGGACGGCTGCACGTTCAACAGGTAGTTTAACCGGCTGTCAGTGTCAGGCGCGAAAATGTCCCCACGTCTACGCATAAACATAACGGGCAAATTTGCCACGCTGTTTGACAGATGATTAACGCAACGGAAGACAGCGGCCACGGCCATAGGGTTAACGCGTTTAGCCATCATACCGGCTATTTGTTCGCGCGTCGCCGTCTGGCCGCTGCCGTTGCGCCGCTGATCCGCTGCGCCCTCACGTGATAGTATGTTTTTTGTTTTCGCCATAGCGTCTGTTAGTTGGTTTCGTATTCGTCTGGTACGAGTTCGACAAATACAGGGTTTGACGTGTCCGTTATAAGGTTCTGAGTTTCGCCCAGCATAATAAACGTTTTGCCCGTCTGGTTTGCTTCCGTGTATACGTTCAGGCCGGTAGCGTCTAACTGCGTTTCGCCCTCTATTCGGGTTTTACGTTCTGCGTACTGGCTGTATAACGTGCCTAACAAAAGGTCTTCAATTTGGCCCGTTCTGCCAGCGCGCGACAGTCGCGTAATTTGCTGGTTATTGCTGGCCCTGTAGTAAGCGCCACGCGCTGCCGGTACGCCATCAGCTGCGCTGCCGCAAATAGTGTCTATGTCTAACCCCTCTTTTGCGTCCGGGTTGACGTAGCTACTGTATTCTATGTCGTCAGCGTTAATAGGCCGGTCAAACTGCGTATTGTTCATAATTTCAATTTCCGGCAGCTGCATAAGAACCCAGCTAATTTTATTCCATAGGTTGCCCGGGTTAAAGATTTCCGACGGACTGAGCGTATTATTTGCGTCTGCAATAATCCAGCCCCCGGCGCGTACTTCTACC
>JAKSPG010000179.1 GCA_024405075.1 Elusimicrobiaceae bacterium
CTTTCACATAATTTAGATTTCATCCGCACTACCAAGGCCCAGTTTACCGGGGAACAACTCGCCCGGATAGAAGAAGCCGAAAACTATTTTTTCAGTTTAACCCCCGCGCAAGCCAATGATATGCACACGCTTTCTTCCGTAAAATTCCGGCAGCACGCTATGGTCGTTCATTCTCCGGCCGCCACGGAATATGGTTATTTTTTTACGGGAAGCGGCCTGCTTCGCGAGTACGAATTGACGCCATACTTCAACTCTTCGGGCTATATTCCCGTTTATCAGGGAGACCCCCAAAACGGCCTAAGCGAATGGAATATGCGCAAAATGATACCGGCCCCTACCAAAACAGACCGCCCGATTTTTGTACTGCTGGATATGCATGGAGGAATCAATTCGTTCAACAAATTCCATATAGGCCCCAGCCCCATGTTAAGAATATCCACTGACGAAATTGTACGCGCTATGCAGGAACTACGTCAAACGACCGAAACGCCCGAATTAAATCTTTTCGTAGATGCATGTTGTGCCGGGGCTTTCCTAGATGAATTTGAGCAATTGTCTTTGTCCCAGCGCCAAGGCATCAATGTCTTTGTTCCTACGGGAGCCAGCCAATGCACCTACCTATATGCTACGGCCCAATATCGTACCCACATGCCTGGCAACAATATCGCGAAGGAATTGACAGAAAAAATGATTGAACAAATTATTAACGGCCAGGTCATGGCCCAAGCCAACATCGCGGGCCAATCCTTTAATCCGTTGGAACTGGCTATTAAAAGAGCAAATGAATTACCTGACCCCCATTTATCGCGAGGGTTGGCGGGTACATTTAACCTGCAAAAAACCAAACAACATGCGTCGGGTTCTTCCCATATTGCCGATGAAAGCATTCGCTACTTTATCGCGCGCACGGCTTATGAAGAAGCCACCACCCGGTACGGTAAATTATTTGAAAAAAGTGATTGGTTTACAAACGCCATGCAAAAACTAAAAGATGATTACGCGCAACGCTATAACATCAGCCCGGAAGATTGGATATTAGAAGAAAGATTTTTTGATGGAAGATTCGGCTTTAAACCGCTTAAATAAAAATTATCAGTCCACTCCCTACCCGCCAAAACAGCAAACAGCCGAGAAACGACCTCGGAACCTGTAGGCCAATCGGCCCAGTAATTTCTAGGCCCTAAGGCCCTGGTATTTTCAACTAGAATCATCCACAATATAAGTATGAAACCAATACACTTTGTCTTGTTTATCAGTTTGTTGTTTACGGCTTCGGTCGGGGCACAGGCACAGATTAAAAGGCTCCCTGCGGCAGTAAGCAGAGGGGGGCGCGCGCCGTTGGGCAGTGTATCGCGCACGTTACGAGAACGTGTTAATACTTCCTATCAAAAAGCCCTTGAAACACAAAAAAAATATCCTGATTTATTTGTAAATGATGCGATAGACAGCGGTCCCTCCGCCTCCCTTTTCCCCCGAGGAGTATACCACCCGGCGCAACGTTTGTATCCCAACGCTCCTTTTTTAAAACACAGCCCCAAGAATCTGGCCAATTATTTTTTGGCCAGTGAAAACCGTCACATCATTCGCTTGGCCCCCCAGCTGGATGCGCTACAACAATCGTGGGAAGAAAATATTGCTAATTTCCAACAAGCACAACTCCACTGGACGGGAGCGCAAGAGCAGGATATGCATTGGCTGGTTACCCAACAAATTCCACGCAGCACTTCGTACCTGCTGGTAGGGGAACACCACAACGAGCCGAACATCTACCATAAGGTAGCCCAACTACTCAGAGAGCTGCGTCTACAACAACCTGAGCGCGAAATTGTACTGTTGACGGAATATTATCCTACCTCCGATGCGCTCAAAGCCATATTACCCAAGACCATACTCCCCAAAGAACTCGCCCAAGTTCGGCAGGCGGCAACGGAGAATAACATCTCTATTGTTGGATTAGAGCCTTCTTTTTCTATCCCGGATAGTTTTGATCGCATGCGTTATACCACCGTTCACAGAAATAAAAATTCCATGACCTATTCCTACCACGAGGAATTGCAAAATATATGGGTATCTTTAGAGGGCATGCGGTTGCGTAATGCCAGTTGGCTTACTACCATTGAGCAATACCGCCAACAACACCCCGACGCACTCTTTATAGTATATGGCGGAGATGGTCACATCCGGGGCTCTGC
>JAKSPG010000018.1 GCA_024405075.1 Elusimicrobiaceae bacterium
GGCCCGATACGCTTTTCGGAGCTACGTACATGGTTGTTTCGCCGGAACATCCGATTTTGAAAAAAATCGTTACGCCTGCGCAGAAAGAAGCCGTAGCCGCTTACCAAAAAGAAGCCGCTAAAAAAAGTGATTTAGAGCGTGGCGAACTTAGTAAAGAAAAAACCGGTGTATTTACGGGGGCGTATGCGATTAACCCCGTCAATGGAAAAAAGATTCCGGTGTGGACGAGCGATTACGTGCTGATGGGATACGGCACGGGGGCCATTATGGCCGTACCTGCGCACGACGAGCGCGACTACGCATTTGCTAAAAAATTCGGCATTGAAATTATTGAAGTGATTAAGAGCGAACAAGGCGTTGCTAACGAAGCGTTTACCGGCGACGGCGAACTCGTCAATTCCGGTTTCTTAAACGGTTTGCACGTCAAAGAGAGCAAAGCCGCTATGATTAAATGGCTTACCGAACATCACTGCGGTAACGCCAAAACCACCTACAAACTGCGCGACTGGGTTTTTGCACGGCAACGCTATTGGGGGGAACCTATCCCCGTTGTACATTGCGATAAATGCGGGGTTGTGCCCTTGCCGGAAAGCGAGTTGCCGCTACGGCTACCCGAAGTAGAAAAATTTGAGCCGTCCGGTACCGGCGAATCGCCGCTCGCCACGGTAACTGATTGGGTGAATACGACTTGTCCGAAATGCGGTGGGCCGGCTAAACGCGAAACGAACACGATGCCCCAATGGGCAGGCTCGTGTTGGTACTATTTGCGCTATATGGACCCGCACAATGCCGAAAAACTGGTAGACCCGGCTATTGAAAAAGCCTACGGCCCGGTAGATTGTTACATCGGTGGGGCCGAACACGCGGTACTGCACTTATTGTATGCGCGGTTTTGGCACCGGGTGTTGTACGATTTAGGGATTGTGTCGCACAGAGAGCCGTTCAAAAAACTGCGCCACCAGGGGATGATTTTAGCGTTTTCATACCGTGATAAAATGGGTAACTACCATAGCTACGACGAAATTGATTTTAAGGACGGCAAGGCCTTTTTAAAATCCACCGGGGAAGAATTATCCTCCATGGTGGAAAAGATGTCCAAGTCCAAGAAAAATGTTGTCAACCCCGACGATATTTTAAGCCAGTACGGGGCTGATGCTTTCCGCATGTACGAAATGTTTATGGGGCCGTTTGAGGCCAGCAAACCCTGGGACATGAAAGGCATAGAAGGCGTGTCGCGCTTTTTAAAACGCGTGGTCGGCTGGAGCGAAAGCGTCAAGTTAACGGGCGAGCTAGACCCGAAAAAGAGCGAAATTTTGAAAAACAAAACCATTGCCAAAGTCAGCGACGATATTGAAAACTTCCGTTTCAATACAGCTATTTCCGCACTGATGGTTTTGTTTAACGACATTAGTAAACTGCCGCAGGTCAGCCGCGCGACGTTTGAAGTGTTTTTGCAGCTTTTGCACCCGTTTGCTCCGCACCTTACGGACGAAATTTGGCAAGCACACGGGCACGAAAATTTCCTCTTGCAAACTGCCTGGCCTACGGCTGACGAAAAATTCCTGCAGGAAGACAGCGTGGAACTGGGCGTACAGGTAAACGGCAAAGTGCGCGACCGCATTAACGTACCTGTCAACGCCGCGCGCGAAGAAGTGGAAAAGCTGGCCCTGGCCAGTGCCAAAGTGCAGCGTAGTTTAGAAGGATTTGAAATTAAAAAAATTATTGTGGTGCCGGGCCGGATGGTCAGCGTGGTAGCGGCTCCCAAAAAATAAGGAGAAGGTATGAAGAAACTTATCTGTGCCTTGTGCGCGCTTATCGTGTTGGCGGCCTGTGCCGGGGAAAATGTAGTTTATAAACCGCAGGCGCAAATTATGCCCCAACATATTAAGAAAATTGCCGTGCGGCAAATCCTTAACAGAACGGAAGTCTTTGCGCTGGAAGACAAATTCTACAACGAACTCTACGATGAATTTTTGCGTAACGGCTCTTATCAAATCGTGTCGGAAAACGACGGCGCCGAGGGCGTAGTGGTTACTACCATTTCGCGCTACTTAAATGTGCCCGTCCAATACGACAGCCAACTCATCCCCACCGTGTACCAAATGAACATTTGGCTGGATGTGGTGTTTATGGATAAAACCACCAATGCACCCGTCTGGCGCGAGCCGGCTTTTTTGGGTACGCAGGTGTATGCGGCGTCCACCTTGCCCGGCGGCATGACCGAGGTGCAGGCGCGGGATGAAATTTTCAAACAGCTCTCGCGCGATATCGTCAAGCGTACGGTGGATGGGTTTGGTTCGGTGTGGAGCGAAAACAAAAAGAAAGTCATGAACAACCCCGAATATACCACCATTACCGATTAGCTATGCCCAAAATTTCCGCGGAAAAGTTGCAACTTGAACTGGCACAAAACAAGGTTGCCCCCGTTTATTTATTGACGGGGGAGGATACCTATCGCAAACAGGAAGTTATCAATCAACTGCGCGGAGTATTACAACCTGACGAATTTAATTTCCATTCCGAAGCGGCCGACAAGGCCAACCTGGGCGAAGTGCTGGCTATGGCTAACACAGCCCCGGTGTTTTCCAATATGCGTTTAGTTGTTTTAACAGGGATAGAAAAACTGCGTAAAGAGCCTAAAGCCGCGCTACTTCGTTACGTACAAGATCCGCTTTCCACGACGACGCTGGTGCTTACCCACAACGACGCTAAAAAAATGAAGACAGAAAAAGCCCTGGCCGAGGCCTGCACCGCAAGCGGCCGCGTGGTGGACTTTGCCGAACTGAAACAAGCGGAACTGACGTTGTGGGTGAAAAACAAACTGGCTGCACGTGGGCTTACCGGAGATTTTGACGCGGTGGATTTGCTTTGCCAAAGTGTGGGGGCGGAATTGGCCGCGCTGGAAAATGAAATTGAAAAATTATACCTCTATACGCTTTCGCGCGAAAATAAAAAGATTTCCAAAGACGACGTACTGGCGTGCATCGGGTTTAGCAAAGAGGAAAACCCGTTTGAGTTGGCCAACGCTATTTTGGCGTGTAACAAAAATAAAGCTGTTAAACTAATAGACAAGCTGCTGGACGACGGCGAAGAACCGGTGGCTGTTCTTTCCAAAATGACGTATCCGATCTTGAAAATGGCGCGCATCAAACGCATGAGCGAAGGCGGCATGTCGGCGGGGGATATTGTGCACGCAGCGGGACTTTTCCCATGGGAAAGTCGACTTGTTAGTGCGGCGCGCAATTTTCCCAGCCAACGGCAATTTTTATCCGCCTTAAATAAAATAATTGATACAGATGCCGGACTAAAATCGGGTACGATTAGCGACCCGAAGATTGCGCTTAAAGGCATTTTGCATACGTTGTTTAGATAATGCCGGTCATTCCAAACTTGATTTGGAATCTCTCCTTTTTTTATAACGACGAGATTTTGAAATCAAGTTCAGAATGACGAGGAAAGTACACCGCTGTGCAAATCCACACAAAACGTTACAAGGGTAGCCGACGAAAAACAATGCGTTCCTGCAAGGTTTTTGTGTTGAATATAAACGGAAAGATTGCTGCTTTGCTCCCTATATAATAACTTATAATTGATATAAACGTGCCCCTAAGTATGTAGTTGGAGGCAAAGATATTCCCATTATATTTTTGCAAAATTGTCCTTCCGCAAGTTCTAGGGCGGTGTTTTCCACACAAAAGAAATTTTGTTCATAAGGACTTTTCCCTTGATGGATAAAAACGATTCCTGCCCCTTTATAGGGAGCTGTGTTAAAGACGGCAGTAGACCAAACGCCTTTAGAGGAAGCACTGTTAATTACTAATTCCATATATTCGGAAACTCTTACCGCATCAGTAGATTCTATAGCATAAGCTGTTTTTGAAGAAGATGCTGGCGTTAAATTATCAAAAGATAAATCCAACTCGTCAAAGCGGGTTGCATATGTTCCACTTGCCATATAGTGGGCCTCTCGCGAGGTTACCAGCGCTTGACCAGCTGAATCTAACTGTGCCGTTCGGCTTTTCCATACAGCTTTTTGATATTTTGGCCAGGCGACACTCGCCAAAATACCGATAATTAGCACAACTACTAATAATTCAATCAGCGTGAACGCTTGTTTGTTTTTCATACGATGTTCTCCTAAAATCTGCTCAAGGAAACACCGGCAAAAACGGCTATTTGCCCCGAGTCGCATGACCTCCTCGCAACAAACAGCCGTAGTTCCCTGTTTGCGCAGGGAACATTTGGCACGTTGCAGTCGGGTAATTAGTCCGTCTGCGTCGTGCCTGAAACGGCTGTTTTTGGAGTCATGCGTATTGCCCGTAAGCAATAAGACCTATTCTGGTAACAGGTGTCCAAAAACAGATTGAAATTTTACTACTTTCACATTATACAAAATTGAAATTGTGGGTTTTGTATAATATATGTATGGAAATTCTTTCTCAAGTAGCGGACATCTTTTTGCATTTAGATATACACTTAAATTCATGGGCCGCTTGGATGGGCGTGTGGCTTTATGTAATTATTTTTGTAGTTATTTTTTGCGAAACGGGTCTTGTCGTTACGCCTTTTCTCCCCGGTGATTCGCTACTATTTGCGTGTGGGGCGTTGGCCGCGGCGCAGGGGAGCAGTATTTCGTTATGGGTACTAATTCCGGTGGTAGTAACGGCCGCTGTATTGGGCGATTTTTGCAATTATGAAATTGGGAAGTGGCTGGGGCCTAAAGTGTTCACGCGCGAAAATAGTATTTTCTTAAATAAAAATCACTTGTTAAAAGCGCACGCATTTTATGAAAAATACGGCGGAAAATCCATTATTTTAGCGCGCTTTATCCCCATTATCCGCACGTTTGCGCCGTTTGTTGCGGGAATTGGCAAGATGACGTATCTTCGCTTCGCTTCGTACAATGTTGTCGGGGCGTTGCTGTGGGCGTGTTTGTTTGTGCTGGGGGGATATTTCTTTGCCGATTTGCCCGTTGTGCAACATCAATTTCACTACGTCGTATTGGTAATTATTATTCTTTCCGTTCTGCCGGCCGTGTACGAGTTTATCGCCGCACGGCGCAAGCAATAACTTTACGGTATAGCTACGGGTAATTTGCCCTGTGGTTGCAACTCTCCCAGAATAATTTTAGCAGCTGCTTGCAGTACGTAGCGGTTGAGGCCGTACGTAGCCAAGACGGTATCGGCTTCCGTGTAGTTGCTGATGTCGTACGGGCTCATGGTGGAAATAAAGACTACGTTTTTGTTTTCACTAATCAGTCCGCTGATGGCGTTTTTTTGGTTGATGTTTGTTTTATCGGCCCATTGCAGGCTGGTTACAACCAGTAAATCGGCTCCCTGGGCACAGGCGGCGGCGCGCTCGCTGTCTTTTTTGCGCGGAGTCAGTGCGGCATTGTAACTGCGTACGTGCCACCCTTTTTCCAAAAACGGTTTGGAAAAATCAATTAGCTGGTCGGCAAACCGGGCAGGCGCAAAAAATACGGCGCAGACGGTAGGCGGTTGGCTTTCTGTGGTTGTAAACGGAATTAGATTTTTACGGTTGCGCACCAGCGTAACGGCCTTATCGCTGATTTTGGCTAACTCGGCCTGATAAGCTTTATAGGCGGGGGGAACGGCCGGCTGATTAGATGATAGTAAACCCAGTTTTTCTTTAATAGCAAAAATTTTGCGTGCGGCTTGTTCCACACGATCTTCCAGTTTTTTGTTTTTCACTTCCTCGGTAATTTGACTAACTACGCTTACCGGTTTGATGTAGCGTCCCAGTAAAATCATATCTTCGCCACTTTCCAATGCACGCACGGCACAACCGGCAATGGTACAGTAGTTGGTGGCGCTTTTCATGTCCAAACTATCGGTAACTAACAAACCGTTAAAACCCATTTTATCACGTAGTAAATCTTGCAAAATCGGTTTGGAAAACGTGGCGATGTTTTTATTATCCAGTGCCGGGTAAAGTACGTGCCCGGTCATAATGCCGTCCACTCCCTGGCTGATGGCTTTGGCAAACGGTTTTAGGTGAATTTGCTCCATTTGCTTGTAGGAAGTTTTTACTACAGGAACGCTGTAGTGGGAGTCTTGCGTGGTGTCGCCATGGCCGGGGAAATGTTTGACAACGCTTAAAATCCCGGCCGCTTGAAAGCCGTGGATAAGCGAAGCCCCCATACGTGCTACCGTTGGCGCGTCCGAACCGAATGAGCGCACACCGATAATGGGGTTGCGTGGCGTTAAATTAACGTCCAGCACGGGGGAAAAATTGATATGTATGCCCACACGTTTAAGCTCCAGTCCTGCCAAATAGGCAATAGCAGCGGCACTTTCTTCATCGTTGGCGGCGGCGAACATCATGTTGGTGGGTAGGTAATCAAACCCCAGCGTAATGGGCGTGTGTACCGTGCCGCCTTCGTAATCAATGGAAATGAGTAGCGGAATTTTATGCGGGCTTTTGGCCGCCCAGCCCTGTAATTTTCGGATGAGTTCTTCCGTTTGCTTGAAAGAATAGTTGCCCCATTGGATGAGCACGCCGCCTACCCGGCCCGATTCTATAACGGGGCGGAGCATGTCGGCACTGTCTACGTCCACAAACGGGACCAGCGTTTGGCCGAGTTTTTCTTCAAACGAAAGTTCGTCAAACGACGTAACGGGTGTGGCCTGCAGGTACAAGCCCGTAAATAAAATGCTCACAAAGGCGGCCCATTTTTTCATCGATTAACCTCTAAAATAGGTAGTTCTGCCGGGGAAAATAACCGCAAGGGAATGCCCCAGTAAAACATGCCGGAGGTGATATAAAATTTCATGTCGTTTACGTCAAACAATCCGTACACGCGCGGGAATTGCAATTTGACTAAATAGTTAAACGGCCAAATTTGTCCGTTATGCGTGTGTCCGCTTAACATTAAGTTTACGCCGTTAGCGGCGGCTTGTTCGGCGTACATCGGCGTGTGGGAAAGTAATAAAAGCGGTTTATTTTTATCGGCTTGACGCAATACGCGGACGGCTTCTTCCTCGGTTACGTGCGCGGCTCTAATGTCTTTGAAGCCGGCTAGTTGTATGCCGTTTGGTAAGGTTACTATTTCATTTTGCAACAAGTGAATATGGGCTTTTTGGTAAAAATCTAACGAGTTAGCATATCGGCGGTAATACTCGTGATTGCCCAGTACGCCATACGTGCCTAACGGTGTTTTGAACGCGGCTAATCGTTCGGCATATTTATCTGCATTTGCCCCATATTCAAATAAATCGCCTAGCACGAGTACGATATCGGGCTTTTCTTTTTCTAAACGAGTCAGTGCCTGCGCCCACCGCGCGTACGAAACTCCCGTTCCTACATGACTATCGGAAATAAGTGCGATTTTTAAGGGGGGGATGTTGGGGGAAGATAAGGCGATATGTTTTATCTTCGGTGAAGAAAACCCACCCCCTAATGCACAGAGAAATAAAATTCCCATGACGAGTATGCTGATGTTTCCTAAATATGTACGCGCGGAAATATGAAACAGTTTAAGTATTAAAAACAAAATGGAAAAACTTGCGCTGACACAAAACGCGATAAACGCTAACCCAAATAAAATATAAGACGCATAATACAATATACTTGCAAATGCGTTATAATGCGTGCGTGTTAAGGTAATGGCGACTATAACAAAAGCCGTACATACCACCGGCACCCCCCCGACTAAATGGCCTTTGCTAAGGGCCGGGAAACAACACCCTAGCCATAGTCCGGTTGTAGCAAATAAACCCCACATCACAAACGCGGAAATAATAAAAAATGCAGACATATAAGAGCCCCTTAAACTTTTATTGTAAAAAATTTAAGGGGATTAGAGCAATAAAAGACATCACAAATCGCGTACAGGGCTTTTTAGGGGAGTGTATAATTGCGCTCCCAAGTATCTTCGCTAGATAATGTCCCTTGCATAATTTGCCCGCAAAAGGCCCCTTTGGCTAAGGAGGTATCAAATGTTTTTGTGGAACTGGTTTTTCGTTCATAACACATAATTTCCATTTTTCCTGAATGGTCGTTTTTATTGCTGAGGATAATTATAAAACCTGCTCCTTTGTATTTCCCTTGCAGTTGTGTCATGAATAATACGGTGTTACCATTTCCTGAATAATACTCAATTTCTAATGCCCATTGACCGTTGGAACGGGTATCTTGAGATCTTCCGATTACCCGGGATGCTTTCGGCCAAGGAATATCCAATGCTAATTCGTCAAAAGAGGAAAATTCCGTTCCGTTAGCCATGTAATAGGCCTCTGCGGCTTGCACTACCGATTTCAGCATGGTTAATGCTTGTGTGGCGCGCGATTTTTCTACCGCTTTTTGGTATTGCGGTACTGCCACCGCGGCTAAAATACCGATAATTAAAACCACTACTAATAGTTCTATTAGCGTAAAGGCTTGTTTGTTTTTCATAAAATGCTCCTCTAATAAAGTCGTCATGCCAAACTTGGTTTGGGATGACGCTTTTTTATGAACGTCTTTTTTTACTGACCCTTTATTATCGTTTTTTTTTTTGATATGTCAAGCAAAATTTTTACTCCGGCAAAATTGAACCCTATTTTGAATGCCCAAAAACGGGAAAACACGAAACGAAAAATGGCGGGAGGGGGCTTTTTATCTGTGTTTTATAGGTCTTTTTATCTCGCGGATTATGTGGAAAAAAAGGTATAATATATCCGTATATATATTTTTAATTGCAAAAGAGGAAAAAATCAGTATGACCGTACGTGTTCGTTTTGCCCCGTCACCCACGGGATTTTTACATATCGGCGGCGTTCGCACCGCGCTTTTTAATTATCTGTTTGCCAAAAAAAATAAAGGTACATTTTTACTACGCATCGAAGATACCGACGAGGAACGCTCCACTCAAGCGTCCACAGATGCTATTTTTGAAGGCATGCAATGGATGAACCTCAACTGGGACGAAGGCCCCATGCCAGACGGCACCAACAAAGGCCCCGATGCTCCCTATTACCAAGCCCAACGCGCCGATATGGGTATTTACAAAAAATACATTGACCAACTGCTCGCCGAAGGCAAAGCCTACAAGTGCTATTGTACGGAAGAAGAACTGGAAGCCAACCGCCAAAAATGTCTGGCTGAACACCGCCCGCCGAAATACGACGGCAAGTGCAGCCGCTTAACGCCCGAACAGCAAAAAGAATTAGAAGCCCAAGGTCGCAAATACGTCATTCGTTTTAAAATGCCGCAAGAAGGAGACGTGGAGTGGGACGACCTCATCCGCGGCCACGTTAAGTTTGCCAGCAAAGACCTATACGATTTGGTTATCCAAAAAACAAGCGGCTACCCGACGTATAACTTCGCCGTTGTGGTGGACGACCACCTCATGCGTATGACGCACGTTATCCGCGGCGACGACCACATCTCTAACACGCCCGCGCAAATCCAAATTTACCGTGCGCTCGGCTGGAAGGAGCCTATTTTTGCGCACCTCTCTATGATTCACGGGCCGGACGGCAAAAAACTTTCCAAACGTCACGGCGCGACCAACGTGGTGGAATTTCGCAATATGGGCTACTTGCCCGAAGCACTCAAAAACTACTTGGCCCTTTTAGGGTGGGCCACCAGCGATTCGCAACAGCTTTTCGCGCCCGGCGAATTGGAGGAAAAATTTGATATTTCCGGCTGTCAACCCAGCCCGGCCGTGATGGACCCGGAAAAACTCAATTGGATGAACGGTGAGTATATCCGTGCTACTTCCATTTCGCGCTTGACGGACCTGGCTATGCCGTTTATTGAGAAGGCCGGAATTAACGTGTCCGGCGTTAGCCGCGCGCAGTTGGAAGGGATTATTTCTTTAGAGCAGGAAAAATATAAACTCTTAACGGAAATACCGGATTTAATCCGTTTCTTTTTTGAGAAACCCGTTTTTGAACAAGACGCGCTTGAAAAAGTGTTCGGTAAGCCGGAAGCCAAACAAGCGTTGGAGCTGATGATCAATAAGTACGGCCAATTAACCGAGTGGACCGACGCGGCGTTAGAAACCACGGCCCGCGCGGCCGCCAAAGAAAACGGCTTAAAAGCCGGGCAGATTTTCCACCCGCTGCGTGTGGCGGTGTCCGGCCGTACCCACGGGCCGACGTTATTTAAAATGTTGGAATATATGGGGAAGGAAACGGTAATGGCGCGCCTAAACGAGGCGTTATCTTATTGTAAATAAATAAGGAAAAAAATATGCGATACTGGCTTTTTGATGGGGAAGATATAATTGGGCCGTTTACACCGCAGGAGATTGCGGCGCGGGCCGACTTTTCGGCTTCCAGCCTTATCTGCCCCGAAGAAGAAAGCCAGGAGCCGGAACAATGGCAGCCCGCCTTCTTTTTCAAAGAATTTCATTTTGACCAAACAACCGGGAAATTAACCTTGTTGGCCGATGAAGCGATACAGAAACCGCTTTCTGCACCGGCTGAAATATCTCCCACACCTAAAACGTCGTCGGTGGTTGAGGTGGAACCCGAGGAGTTACCTACATCGTGCACGCTTCCGGTGGTACAGGGGAAGCAATCGGTTGGTTTTATGCCTACGCTACCGGAAGGTACCGGCGAGTGGGCCGAACCCTGGGTGCAAGACCCGGTGTGGGACCTGGAAACTCCTTCAGACGAACAAAAAGCACAAACGTCTAACGATGCCCCCGTTCCAACGGCCGAAGAACTGGCGGCGCAGTCAGCTGAAGATTCTTCTCCGGCTGAGCCGATGGCCGACGTTTCCCCGGAAGATTTACTGGAAGAAGACAAATTTTTCCCACCCGAATTAAATCAGATAAAACCGCAGTTGGAAACAAACCCGGAAATAGATTCCTTCTTGCAGGACCAACAGCCCGTACCTAACGCCCTTGAGCGGCAGGCCGTGCGCCAGGCCTGGCGGTGGGGGATATTTGTGTTAGTGGCCGGAACGGCGTTGTGGTGGGGATGGCAACATGGGGAGATCCCGCTTTCGGACGCGTCTGAAACACGCACGCAGTTAGTCCATGCACCGGTCATGGCCCAGCCGGATTTACCGGCGGCGGATAAAGCCCCGGCTAAACCGGCGACTAAACCGACGGTAGATGCTAAAGAAAAGGCCCTTTCTATCGTCAAAAACTATCAACTGCCCGAAAATATGGGGACAATTTCTTCTTATTTTGATAAATTATATCAGGCACGTGCTGCGCAGGGGTATACGTCCTCGTGGGCTGTAGAGCCTTTGCATAACAATACATATATTGTAAAATACAGATTATCTAAAACACGTACCGAGCCGATTGTGTATGTGTTCCAGGCCGACGTTTCCCGCGGGGAGTTAACGGGCGCTTTAAACAACGTGGCATTAGATTTGGTAGGAAAGATTTAAGTAGCGAAACTAACAAGAGAGGACTCTATGGCTGAACAAACAACGCAAGAATTGCCGCAAGCTACAATGGACGATTTGTTTAAGTTGATGAAAGCAAAAAACGCGTCCGATATTCATTTGACGGTGGGTGTGCCGCCGGTGCTTCGTATCCAGGGGCGCTTGTACCAAACGCCGTTTGCCCCGCTTAATAAAGAAAGCGCACAGGTGCTCATTTACTCCATTTTAAACGACGAACAACGCCAAACCTTTGAAGATACCCTGGAGTTGGACTGCTCTATCGGGCTTAAGTCGCTGGGGCGTCTTCGTGTAAACGTATACAAACAAAGAGGATGCGTGGCTGCTGCGTTGCGTTCCATTCCTAACGATTTCAAATCGTTTGAAGAATTAAATTTGCCCACTACCGTCTATAATATCATGAAGTTAAACAAAGGGTTGGTGCTGGTAACCGGGGCGACCGGGTCCGGTAAATCAACGTCACTGGCCAGTATGATTAACTACCTAAACATGAACGAAAGTAACCACATCATGACGGTAGAAGACCCTATCGAATTTGTGCACCAACACAAACGCAGTATTGTCAACCAGCGTGAAGTGGGTGCGGATACGAAATCATTTGCGGCGGCGTTAAAACACTTCCTGCGCGAAGACCCCGATATTATTCTGGTGGGCGAGTTGCGCGACATTGAAACCATGGAAGCGTGCTTGACGTTAGCGGAAACGGGGCACTTGGTGTTTGCTACCTTGCACACCAACGATGCCGTGCAGTCTATTAACCGTATTATTGACGTGTTCCCGCCCAACCAACAGCCGCAAATCCGCACGCAGTTGTCGTTCGTGCTGGAGGCAATTATCTCCCAACAGCTTATTCCGGCGCTTAACGGCGGACGTGCCATGGCGGCGGAAGTATTGCTGGCCAACTCGGCCGTGCGCAGTTTAATCCGCGACGGAAAAGCCGAGCAGATTGTTTCCACCATGCAAACCAATGCCAGCGCGGGGATGATCACCATGAACCAGGCGTTGGGCGAGCTGTATATCCAAAAGAAAATCAGCTACCAGGAAGCATTGTCTCACACGAGCGACCCTTCCGGCTTGAAAACGTACTTACAGCAAAAATTAGGTACGGCCAAGTTTAAATAAAAAGACGAGTTGTTTTTTGAAAGCAAGAAAAAAGGGAACCTGTGGAGGTTCCCTTTTTTCTTACGGATATTGATACCATGACTCCGTGTCCATTGGCCAAGTAGGGCTGGATAACCCGGTTTCTTGCTTGCAGATTTGGTTTTGTATGGACAAGGTTGGTTTGGTTTCGCAATATGCTTTTTTGCTGACGTAAAAAATGCTGTAAAGCATAGATATTTTTTCGTTGTAGCATTGGGAACGATAGTTGTCCGGGGTTTCAACAAAAGTAATTCTACACGTTCCCCAAGGGAAGCGCCGGCAGTTTGTAGAGCTACTGGAACAGGGAGTTCCGCCGGGGTCTATAGAGAGTTCCTCAAAATCGGTTGCGTACGAGCCGTTGGCCAGGAAATAAATTTCCTGTGCTTGGGCGATGCTTCTAGTCATATTTTTTAAAGTGGCGTACCGACTTTTTGTAACGGCTTTTTGGTATTGCGGCAGGGCTACTGCCGCCAAAATGCCAATGATAAGAACGACCACGAGCAGTTCAATTAAGGTGAATGCTTGATTAGTTTTCATGTAC